>CAYXIN010000042.1:0-16052 GCA_964465395.1 uncultured Oscillospiraceae bacterium
ATCGCAGCTTAAACTTCAATTCCCCGCAAAAGCCTCGGCTTTTGCGGGGAATTTTATTCTGCTTCTGTTTGCTGCGAGACAAAAATATTGGGGGTATTTTCATAATCACGCGATTTATAAACAAAAAATTAACATTGCTATGATAAAATGATGAAAAATTAAGCTGGAGGTGCGGCATGTTTCAAATCCTTGTACTGGAGGACGACAGAGACCTGAACAGAACAGTCTGCTCCTATCTGAATCACAATGGCTACCGCGCTGTTGGCTGCCTCAATGCGAACGAGGCATACGATGCGTTGTATGGAACGGTTTTTGATCTGATTGTCTCGGATATTATGATGCCTGGAACAGATGGCTTTGTGTTCGCCCAGACCGTGCGCGATACGAATTCCAATATCCCGATTCTGTTTATGACTGCGCGGGATGATATCGCCTCCAAGCAGCGCGGCTTCCGCATTGGCGTGGATGATTATATGGTCAAGCCGATTGATTTGGATGAGCTCCTTCTGCGTATTGGTGCGCTGCTGCGCCGAGCCAGGATTGCTGCATCGCATAAAATTGAGATTGGCAGCTTTGTCATGGATGCGGATGAGCATACTGCCTGTCTTGGCGAGAGGGAAATCAATCTGACAAACCGGGAATTCTCCATTCTTTATAAGCTGCTGAGCTACCCGAAGAAAACCTTCACCCGCACGCAGCTTATGGATGAATTCTGGGATGCCGACACTGACACAGCGCCGCGGGCGGTTGATGTCTATATGACCAAGCTGCGCGCAAAGTTGGCTGACTGCGATGATTTTGAAATCAAAACGGTGCACGGTCTGGGCTATAAGGCGGTTGTCAAATGAGAAGTGGAAGTCTCTGGCAGCGAACGCTGCGCGCAATCTATCATTATCTCGTCTTTTTCCTCCTGGTTGCGTTCTTGGTGAGCTGCACCATGTCGCTCTTTGTCAGCACGCTTGCAAAGGATATGGGCGTTGTCCTGACCGGCAGCAATCTCAATCGTGCGGCCAAGCTGACC
Source organism: uncultured Oscillospiraceae bacterium (assembly GCA_964465395.1). GTDB lineage: Bacteria > Bacillota > Clostridia > Oscillospirales > Oscillospiraceae > JAZOXB01. Next base: position 1,022 of record CAYXIN010000042.1, read on the forward strand.
TTCCTGAGCGTGATTCTGCTGAGTGTGCTGTTTGCCCTGATCGATCTGCTCCGGCGGAAGCTGACAACAGAGCGAATCACGAAGCATATCGTTGCCGCGACGCGTGAGCTGGTGCAGGGAAACTTTGACGCGCGTATTGCGCCGGTGAGCAAGCTGCTTGCCGACGAGAATTACAATGAGCTGATCAATTGCTTCAATCAGATGGCGCAGGAGTTGGGCAGCCTTGAGACGCTCCGGACTGATTTCGTGGCAAACGTGTCGCACGAGATGAAAACGCCGCTTTCGGTTATTCAGAATTACGGAACCCTTTTGCAAGCGCCGTCACTGCCGGAGGAAAAGCGGCTGGAATATGCCAGAGGCGTCGCGGACGGCGCGCGCCGTATGGCAGATATGATGACGAACATTCTGAAGTTGAATCGCCTGGAGAATCAGCAGATTTACCCCCAGAGCACAAAATTTGATCTGGGTGAGCAGCTTTGCGAATGCCTGCTGCAATATGAGGATGTCTGGGAAAAGGCCGGGATTGAGATCGAAACAGACCTCGCGGAGAACGTCTGCGTCCAAGCGGATAGTGAGTTGCTGCGTCTTGTCTGGAACAATCTTTTTTCCAATGCATTCAAATTTACGCTGCCAGGTGGCCGGGTGACCGTCATGCTCTCGACTGAGGCGCAGGATGCGGTTGTGCGGGTGGCGGATACTGGCTGTGGCATGAGCGCCGAGGTGGGTAGCCATATTTTTGAAAAATTCTATCAGGGGGATACCTCACACGCAACGCGCGGCAATGGCCTTGGCCTTGCGCTGGTCAAGCGCGTGGTAGAAATCCTCCGTGCGGAGATTTCTGTGGAAAGCACACTGGGCGTCGGTTCAACCTTTACGGTTAAGATTCGGAGGACATAATATGAAATGGAAGAAGCTTGCCCGTGCGCTGCTCTTTCCACCGCTGCTTGTCGTATGGCTGGTGCTTCCTGCGGGGATGCTGCTGCTGGTCTGCTGCCTGCTCCTGCTTCCTGAAACGGCGCCGCTTCGCATTGCTTCCTATGCACTGGCGTTTTATGCGCTCCTGATCTGCTGCCTGCGATTGCCGGATTTCCTGCGTTGTCTGCGTGGCATTAAGAATGGAAATTCTTATGTGCAGCGCTGGCTGAATGACCCAGCGCTGCGAATGAATATCACCGTAACGGGTAGCGTCATCTGGAATGGCGCCTATGCTGCGCTGCAATTGGGATTGGGAGTTTATCATCGCTCTGCCTGGTTTTATGCTCTGGCCACTTATTATGCCTCTCTTGCGGTGATCCGCTTCTTCCTGGTTCGGCATACGCTGCGGCACAGGCCGGGCGAGAAACTGCGCGTGGAGTTGAAGTACTACCGCGCCAGTGGGTGGATTCTGCTTTTTATGAATATGGCGCTGTCAGTCATGATGTTTCACATGATTCAGGAAGGACGTGTGACAGTCCATCATGAAATCACGACGATTGCCATGGCAGCCTATACCTTTACCGCCTTGACAATGGCGATCATCAACCTTGTGAAATACCGCCGCTATCAGAGCCCGGCGATGTCCGCAGCCAAAGCGATTTCACTGGCGGCGGCCTGTGTCTCCATGCTGACGCTGGAGAACACCATGTTGACGACCTTTCGCAGCGAGAATATGACGCCGCAGACGCAGCGTATCTTTCTGGGTCTGAGCGGGGGCGGGATATCCCTCCTGATTATCGTGATGGCAGTTTATATGATTGTGAGAAGCGGGAAGAAAATGAAAGAACTGGAGAATCGGATATGAAAGAAAACGAAACCTTTAAGATGACCTACTCGGCGCAGCAGCAGGAAGAAATTCAGTTGATTCGGCAGAAGTATGCGCCGAAAGAAGAAAGCAAAATGGAACAGTTGCGCGCGCTTGACGCGCGGGTAAATCAGCGGGCCACGATGGTGTCGATTTTGGTGGGCGTGGTCGGTGCGATCATTATGGGCAGCGGCATGAGCCTTGTGATGACGGATATTGGTGCGTCACTGGGAAGCGCAGCGCTGCCGCTGGGAATTGCAGTGGGTGCTGTTGGTATGGTTTTATTGACCCTTGCCTATCCGCTCTATAATCGTACATTGAAGCGGGAGCGGGAAAAGGTTGCGCCTGAGATTCTCCGCCTGACGGATGAGCTGATGCGCTGAGGGAGGGCAGCGCTATATTGCACACTGCGCCTTTCCGCCGCCTGAAAATGGATATGGAAACAGCACTATGCAAGTTTTGCATAGTGCTGTTTTCCTTTTCATCCAGCGTGGGGCGTGCCTACTGCGCAAATAGCTGATTGAGCAGTGCGGCCTCCTCCGGGTTCAAATCCCAAGACGCAATGACGAGATCAAGATGCTCCGCCCCGCTGTAATGGATGCGTCCGGCGCTGTATTGCGCCTTAATTTGGAGCATCCGTGCAAGCCAGTATACTGTTTCGGTCGCTGGACTGATTCGAAAGTCGTTGTATTGAAATGTATATTTCTCTCCGCCCTCCGCTTTGAAGTTCATACCGACACACCAGCGCACATTAGTCAGATAGCGTGAATAGTAGCGGTAGGTGTAGATTTCAATATCGTGGATATCGCCGGATGCAGCGATATCCGTTTCACAGTTGAACATGTTATATTGCACAATGCTGCCATCATTGCGCAGACAATCCCGTCCATACAGCGACCAGGGGAAGGGAACGAAGCCAATCAGCAGTACAAGCAGTAGAATGGGCACAAGCAGCTTCCGGCGCTTTTTGTCTCGTGCACTGCTGCGGACGAGCGGCTTATTCTTCATGAACAGCGGATAGACGCGGGGCCAGGCCGGAGGCCCATATTTAAAATGCCGTCGGCCAAAGATAGGCTTGCGGCTTTGGTAGGCATTTGTCCACGGAATGAACGTAAGCAGAAAAAAGACCAGAAACGGGACAATGAGCCAGATTATGCTGAGGTGATCCCGCGCTGCAACGACTGTAGGATCAGAGAAGGCGATGATATCCCGCAGGAACAGCGTACCAAACAGCAGCGCCAGGCAGCCTGCAAGCAACAGCGAAAAGAGCGTCCAGTAAATCAGCTTGTCTACAAACGACAGTGGGGGCATGGCGTGCAGCTTCTTCTTTGCTTTTCGTGGCATCGGGCTCACCTCGTTTGTCAAATTATCCTATTTATTATATCATATTCTTGCCGAATTTGCAATCTGCGCGGCAGGCTGTGTTGTGTATGATTTTTGCTGTCCCAATTCTTATTTGCGCTTTGAGCTTTAGAACAGCAAAGCGCAGCACCCACTTAGTTGCTATTATGGTAGCATATGTTGAGCAACATAGCGGGTAAGCTGGAAGTGACATTCCTGATCGCTACATCCCACCTCGTGTGGGGTGGGACTACAACAGGAGTGAGCACAAACTATCTCGTTATCATTTCAAGCCACCCACCCCGTGTGGGGTGGGACGAGAGATGGGCAGAGATTGATCCGGAATATTTGATTTCAATCCACCCACCCCGTGTGGGGTGGGACCGTAAAAAAGCACAAACAGCAATAGCGCAAAATATTTCAATCCACCCACCCCGTGTGGGGTGGGACAGCAAAAGTGCACAAAATACTCTTGCAGCACTTATGCGCTATGTACAAAAAACAGTTCGCAATTGGGAAATTTGCATTTCAAATTTATTTTTTCTCAGTGGATTCCTTCTGCAATAGCCGTTTTTCCGGTGCGAACCGGCCGGAGAAACGGCGAAAGCTTAGACTTCGCACTAGATCATCAGGATACCCTCTGGCTCATAGGTTTGTTTTGTGCCGAAATGCTCAATTTTGTCTGGTAATGGTTGCCCAGATAATAAAACCGCAAGCTGTCCTTGTCTGTGTCCATAATATGCAGCAGCTTATTTTGTAGAGCTCTGCATTGCGCAGCGTCCAGAACGCATTCAAATACGGAATTCTGTACCCGTTTACCATAATTAACGCATTGCTTTGCAATTTGCCTCAGGCGTTTTCTGCCCTGGGCATCTTCGGTGTTCACATCGTAAGTGATCAAAACCATCATGATGCCCCCTCACTTCCATAAAAACGGCGGATACCCATCCATGTCTTCCCGCAAATAGCGAGCCAATAACAGCGCCTGAACGTAGGGAACCAGGCCCCAGGGGATTTTTTCTTCCAGATAGGGGTGGGTGATGCTCTCCTGCTTTTTTAGCTGCCACTGTTTCAGAAATTTCTGCCGTCCCTGGTCGGTCATACGCACGGCGCCGCTTTCCTCCTGAATGAAATCTTCCGGTGACAAAATGCGGTTGTTGATAGACTGACCCAAATCCTGCATCCGGTTTCGAATCTTTCGCTTGATGCAAACATCGCTCATTTCTCCGAAACCGCTGTAGTCTGTACGGGGACGGTTGCCATTGAGTGGGTCGCCGTTGGCATTCGCCCGGTCAACAGAAATCAATGCCACAAAATCGATCTTATTATTCAGCATAGCGAATGTGGCTTTCATAGGTTTCCAAAGCGCGCTGAAACAGTCCCACTCACGTCACCTCCCCAAATTCCCGCAGCCCGGAAAAGTTATCCAGTTCCTCGCCAAAGGGCTTTATCCGCATTTTACTGAGCGTTTTGTGATGTGGGCAGGCCTCCGGACGGGGAAAGTGAATCACGCCGTGCTCCATCACAGGCAGCCAAAAGCGGGCTGTCATATGCCCGGCGGTTTCGTCAGAATATGCTTCGTCAGCATAGGTGATGCCGTGGTACATCAGGCCGAAATCCAGACGGGGAATCTCGTCGTATGCACCAACACCCTCGCCAAAGACACAAGGCTCCACATATCCCTGACACTCCCGGGTTCCCAGAAAAATATCACGGCGTCCACCCTTACGAATCATTTTCAGGGAGATCTGGTGATGCTTGTTCTCATTGCGGTCTTTTTCCAGCTCAGGCCGGTTTTCGTTCCACTCGAAATGGGCGCGAACCTGATAGCGGCAGTTTTTAAGGTAGGTATAGTACGCCAGATCATTGGATGCCTCCTTGGGTGAATGACTGTATTTGATGGGTCGGATGCCCTTGACCTCCATGGCAATGGGCTCCATGATGCGCATATCGTCGACATACCATATGAGAGTCGGCTTCCAATACACGGAGGAAAGAATTCCCTTCAGCGCTTCGTAGGTGGGAATCTGATAGCTGCATTTTTCGCCGCCCAAGCGCATGATGGGGTCAGAAAACAAAGCATAGTCTCCCGTTACCTGGAATTCTACCACATTGGGATACGTTGTATTTTTCATTCTACACCTCCAAAAAATCAAATGTTCCCGGCTTCATGGTAAAGCCGGTTCGTTTATCGTAGTATTCTGGTGGCAGCACCTTCACACCGGCATATTCCGCGATCACGTCCGACAAAGCCTGTATTTGATGTGCATACAGCGAGACAGTGTAGGCTTTCGCTTTTGCAATCCAGTGCGTCAGATAGGCCACAGTCACCTCAGACTGGGAAGCTAAATCCGCAATCAGTGCTTCTCCGTCTTCGTAGGGCACAACTACATCCTGGGTGCTGCTGTCAAAGACAGTAAAGGCGCTTCCGGCCATCTGGAAGGCTTGATTCAGAAGGAAGCCGTTGCTGTGTGAATCGGCCTTTGAGCAATAATTTAAATTGTCAGACAAGAGAGAAAAGATGCTGACCTTTTCCCTCGGGAGCGGATAATCCTGCGCGCCCTGCGACATTGCAGCATAGTATCTCTTGTAATAATAGTCAATGGCGAAATCGGAGGCAAGGTTAAAGTGAAATTGCTCGGGCCTTTTGCGATAGGCATCCAGCAGACTTAGCGTAGCATTTTTGCCTCTTTGTATTTCTTCCAGTCGGCTTAGATTTTCGTTGAGAATCGTCACGATATAGACCTGTGAGATGCTGTTTTGAGCATTGCGGTTGCATCGACCTGCTGACTGAATCACGCTGTCCATTCCCGCAGTGAGACGAATGACGCGTTGGAAGGAAATATCAACGCCTGCTTCTATGACCTGGGTGGCAACGCACAGGCAGCGTCTTCCGGCGTCCAGCGCATGATATAGCTGCTGAAGCACTTGCCTGCGGTGCGCCGGACACATGGCAGCAGACAGATGGCAGCAGACTTCCGCCGTTCCGTCCAGGGCTTCCAGAAGAAAAACTGCCTCCTCCTTTTTGTTGCAGACAACCAAGAGACTCTTTACCTGCGCCATAGCTTCCCGGATGAAGGAAGCCGCTTCTTCCAGGGTCATTGCACCACCATCCAGAATCTCCGTGCGGCGAAACGGCGCCCAAAGCCGATCTTCGTAGGGTACCATTTCGCCGGGAGTGGGCTGAATGCGGTGCGTCATGCAATCCAGTCCCGGTTGGGTTGCAGAAGACAGCACAATGGTCGCCCCGCACACATCGGCCAGGAAATTGATTGCCAGATTAAACAGACTGAGCATTTTGCTGGGCACTGTTTGCACCTCATCAATGACAATCACGCTGTTGCAGAGACTTTGAAAACGGCGAATGGCCGTTGTTTTTCCGGCAAACAGTGTGTTGAGCAGTTGCACCAGTGTTGTGATAATGATGGGGCTGTGCCAGCTCTCAACTGCCAACTCCTGTGGATTCAGCTCCGATCTATCATCTGGCTCTGCAACATTGCTGTGGTGTTCCAGAACGATGCGGTCGTCTCCCAGATATTCCCGGATAACGGCAGCATTTTGTTCCAGAATCGTCAGGAGAGGAGATGTGAAAATCAAGCGGTGTTTTCCCCATGTTTTGGCATGGCTGAGCGCAAAACGCAGCGAACTCAGTGTTTTTCCACCGCCGGTGGGGATGCTTAACCGAATGATGCCTCCCGGATGGGTGCCAAATGCGCCGCATGTGCGTGATAATTCACTTCTTGTCTGCGCAATAGGAGTATCCTGGGGAAGATGGCGCAGCTTTTCTTCCAAATAAGCTAAGTACGGAGCCCAGAAATCCGCGTCCCTCTCGGGATCCGCTGGCTGGCAAACTCCAGTCATAAATTCCGCAGCGTCGCGTCGATCGCCTTCGATTACAGCGGACAGCAGCAGACGAGCCAACAGGCCGTGGTAAAATGCAAATTCTTCGTTACACTCTCCTGCCAGGCTGCTCAGACGCGCGTAGACGGGAATCAATTCGCCATTTGCGTGATGAAACAGCGTTTCCAGCTCATCCATATTGGCACATTGGGTCAGAAAGTTGCGGAGGCTTTCCTGATATCCAATGTTTTCCTTTTTTAATCGATGAAGAAATCCAGAGCAGCCATCCGGGTCTATGCAATCGAACAATCCGTGATGGGCACCAATGGCATAGGCCAGTAATTCGGCTGTTAAATCCTCGTAGCTGGCTGCGTAATCTGCATGAAACTGTGACAGCAGCAGGCGACATCCGGCAAAGGTGTGGTTTACCGAACCGCGGGTACCTTTGCCCGCAAGAAGATAATCCTGAAATTCCTGCTTCATTTTTCCCATATCATGCAATAGACCGGCCATGTACCCCACATGTCCCAGCCCGATGGAGGACAATGCGCTTTGTGTGTAAGCAGCCGCCGCGCGGCAATGCTCTGCTACCGTTTGTGTTTTTACCTGTGAAGCTGCGTTTTGGTAGAAATGCGCATAAAAGGTCATGAACTTCACCTCGATGCTGGGCACTATCTACAATATATCACATTTAACTCTCTTCGACAATAGGTAATTTGCTGCATTGCAAAAGAATACCGCATGGGAGCGTACCCATGCGGTGAAATGCTGGCCTTGTCAAAAATTGGAAAATCATTGTAAGAGAGTATAGACCCAGTATATCACCCCATACACCACGCTGGCGCTCAGGCCATAGACAATCACCGGGCCTGCGATGATAAACATTTTGGCGCAGGTGCCAAGCACATGCCCCTCCGTCTTGAACTCGACGGCCGGCGCAACGATGGCGTTTGCAAAGCCGGTGATCGGCACGAGAGTTCCGGCCCCTGCAAATTTTGCAATGTCATCATATACAGACAGACCGGTGAGAAGTGCAGAGAGAAACACCAGGCTTATGCTGACCAGCGCGGCGCTGGCCTCCTGACTGAGAGCTGCTTTCTGAAAGAGGTTCATCAGACATTGCCCAAGGGCGCAAATCAACCCGCCAACCCAGAAAGCATTCAGACAATCCGTCCAGATTGGACTTTTGGGGGCGAGGCTGTTGACGTATGCCTGATACGCGCGATCCTTCATTTCCATACCTCCTTTTTTCATAGTGTGTGCCGCTTGAATAAAAATATGTCGCAGACATTCTGCTTTGCAAAATGTCTGCGACGGTTTTAGAAATCGGAAGTTCTTGTTTTTCTGCGCGCGGTGTGCTATGATAAAAACAAACGTGAGCGGTTATGAGTCAGATTCCGGCGTAGAGAGCTGCTCCAGCAGCCTTTCGCGCGCCGACAGAAGCGCGTCATAGACCTCGGGCGTGACTTTGTCATAATAGTTGTTCTCATACAGAGCAATGGCCTCATCCAGACAGAGAACCGAGAAGCGCGGGGAGGCAGCCACACCAAGATCCACCGTGGCAATTGCGGTATAGGAGACGTCTGTTATGCTGGTTTTTCCGCTTTCTGCGCTGCGCGTAAACTCGACCTGCAGGACGAGAGAGGGAGAGGCAAGCGCCCCATCTCCGGCTGCGCAGAAATCACCGAGGCTGTATGCAACGGCAACAGTTTTCTCCCGCCCCTGGTCTGTGGTGATCTGCCGCGTCTCGATTTGCCCGGCCAGATGGGAGTGAGAGCCGAGAATCAGGTCTACATCCTTGCGGAACAGGTAGGCGGCAAGCTCCTCCTGCGAGGCGCTGATTTCACTGACATTTTCGCTGCCCCAGTGCAGCGCCGCCACGATCACATCCGGCTTGAGCCGGTATGCGGCCGCCAGAACGCTGTCAATTGCGTCATAATCCAGACGCGAGTAGGTGGAGTCATAATCCTGATAGAGCAGATTGACGCAGTATTCTGACCCCTCAGGGATGCTCATCCCGTTCAGCCCTTTGGTGAATGCGACGAAGACAAAGCGGATTCCATTGATTTCCAGCGCAATAGCCTGCTCCTGACTGCGCTCCTTGCTGCTGGAGTAGGTACCAAGCGGAATGATGGATTGCTCCTGCAACACGCTGCGCGTCCGCATGAGGCTGGAGAGTCCGTTATAAATGCTGAAGGAATTCGCGGTTTGCAGCATATCAAAGCTCGCGGTGTTCAGCGCGGCAGCCAGCGCATCCGGATAGCTGCCCTCGTTGGGGCCATAGGGACTGTCTGCAAAGGTGCCCTCAAGGTTGCCAATCGTGAGATCGGCAGCGCTGAGCGTCGGTGTCACACCGGCGAACAGTGTGCTGAAATCGTAGCTGCTGCCCGTCCGTGCATCAAGCAGCATCGGCGTGGTCAGATAGATATCACCAACAGCAGCCAGCGTCGCGACGCTGTCCTGCGCGGGAGTGTCCGTGCGCGCGCTGCGGCAGCCGCAAAGACCCAGTGTCAGCAGAATGGACAGCAGAACAGGCAGCAGACGGAAAGCAATGGTCTTCAAAATATGATTCCTCCCAGCAAAACGATACAGATTCTATACAATTCTACAATAAAATCAATTGGCATACAAGAAGTTTTTCAATTTTCTTTCGGATGATTTCTGCGGAAAGGCGGGATGGATTTGACACCCAGAAAGACAAAGCTGCGCAGCTTTCTGCGCGTTGCGCTTCCGGTTTTGCTGTCGCTACTGGTGCTATTGACAGTGGCGCTGCTTATCGGCTATTTCAGAAGGATACAGGAGCGCGCGCGCCTGCCTGAGCTGGCACACAACACCTATCGCAGTGAGGCGTTCTATTATGACGATGCCTATCTGCGCTATGCGGATGCGCCGCATCTGGTTGGCATTGATGTCTCGGCGCACCAGGGGGAGATCGACTGGGCTGCGGTGGCAGCCGATGGCGTGGAATTTGCGCTTATCCGGGTGGGCTATCGCGGCTCGACAGAGGGCGGCCTGTATGAGGATACCGCCTTCCGCGCAAATGTGGAGGGGGCGCAAAAGGCCGGCATCCAGGTTGGTGTCTATTTTTTCTCACAGGCCAGAAATGCACAGGAGGCGCGTGAGGAGGCGGAATTTGCCTGCGGTCTGGTAGATGGCTACACGCTGAGCCTGCCGGTTTTCTTTGACTGGGAGACGGTGGAGGGCTCGGAGCGCGTTCCCTCCGCGACGGGCATCCCGATGACAGAATGTGCGCTGGCCTTCTGTGAGACGGTGGAGCACTGCGGCTATGCAGCCGGTGTTTACTTTAACCAGACCTATGGCTATCTGCATCTGGAGCTGGAGGCATTGCAGGGCTATATGCTCTGGCTGGCGGAGTATCATGATGTGCCAACCTTTTCCTATGGCTTTGACTGCCTGCAATATACTGACAGCGGTGTGGTCGATGGAATTACGGTGCCGGTCGATTTGAATCTGCTGATTATTCGAGAATAAAAGGAAGCCCGATCCGTTGGGATCGGGCTTTTGTAATGCCTTAATTTTGCATCAGGTGCTTCAGCAGCGCTGCGCAGCCCAGCAGAATCTCGCGCTCTGTGGCGGCAAAATCGCGGGTATAGTAGGGGTCAGCGATGTCGCCGGGAGTGGAGGTGAAGTCGAGAAGCCGCGCAAGCCGGTGGTTGGGGTCGCTGCCGAGAATACGCCGCATGTTGCGCAGATTGGAGGTGTCCATGCCGATGATATAATCAAAGCGCGCGTAGTCGTCGGCAATGAGCTGACGGGCGGTCTTGCCTGCACAGGAGATGCCACGCTTGGCAAGCAATGCCTGCACCGGCGGATAGACCGGGTTGCCAAGTTCGTCGGATGAGGTCGCAGCGGACTCTATATGGAGTGCGAGTGTCGGCGCTTCGCGTGCGGCGAGGTCCTTCATTATGAATTCAGCCATCGGGCTGCGGCAGATGTTGCCAAGACAAACAAACAGAATTCGGATCATGGAAGCTCCTTATAGATTTCAGTAACAGTCAGGGTGTCCTCCTGGACGACAAAGCGGATTTGCCAGCCGGCGAAAGCCATGCCATAAACACGCTGGGGGTCGCGCTGATAGGAGGGACGTGGATCATGCGACAGCACGCCCAGCAGCGCCGCGCGCCGGTCGGCGGGAAGCTGCTCCAGCAGCGCCGGGTTGCATTCCACCCGGAGAAGCAGCTCCGGCGCGGTGGCGGTAAAGCCGGCGGCGGCGTCAGGATATGCATCGGCGTAGGGAATATAGGGCTTGATGTCAAAAATTGGCGTGCCATCCATCAGATCGGCGCCGGAAACATGCAGAACGGCTCCGGCGTGAGGCGTTGCCTCAATGCTCTCCAGACGAACGCAGGAGAGACCAAGCGGATTGGGGCGGAAGGGGGAACGCGTGGCAAAAACGCCGAGACGCGTGTTTCCGCCCAGGCGCGGCGGGCGCACGGTCGGTGACCAGGGGCGTCCAAGCGATTCGGAGAAGCACCAGATCAGCCACAGATGTGAGAAACCGTCCAGACCGCGCAATGCCTGTACATCGCGGTATTCCGGCAGAAAAACAATGGTGGCGCGCAGCTCCTTCACCAGCCCGCTCTGACGCGGAATTCCAAATTTATCCGGAAAATCGGAATGGAGCTGCGCAATGGGACGCATGGTGATTTCCATATTGCAACCTCAGATATGCGAGAAAACATTGCCGAGTGAATCGTGCAAAACGAGGGCAGCCTCGTCGTCATAGGGCGTGCGGTCGCGATTGATTAACACCAGACGGGTACCTCTGAAATAGCGCAGCAGTCCTGCGGCGGGATACACGGTCAGGCTGGTGCCGCCGACAATCAGCAGGTCAGCCAGCGAAATGGCTTCGATAGAGGCCTGAAGAATCTGCTCATCCAGGGCTTCTTCGTAGAGCACAACGTCCGGCTTGATGATCCCGCCGCAGGTGCAGAGCGGCAGGTCGGCCGCGTCGCGCACAGCCTCAGCGGGGTAGGGACGGTGGCAGCGCACGCAGTAGTTGCGCAGCACGCTGCCATGCAGCTCATAGACGACTTTGCTGCCCGCTTTCTGGTGCAGGCCGTCGATATTCTGCGTGACGACGGCGGCCAGATGGCCCTCGCGCTCCAGCCGGGCGAGGGTGAGATGCGTGACATTTGGCGCAAAGCCAAGAGGCAACATTTTCTCTCGATAGAAACGGAAAAAGCAGGAGGGGTTTTCCTGAAAGAAATGATGCGAAAGAATTGTTTCCGGCGGATAGTCGAATTGCTGGTGATAGAGCCCGTCCACGCTGCGGAAATCTGCAATGCCAGACTCGGTGCTGACGCCTGCGCCACCAAAGAAAACGGCGCGGCGGCTTTCTTCAATCCACTGCTTCAGAATGCTGAGCTTATCCATTCGTGTGACCCTCTTAATTCCAGAATGTGTGTGGGGAGTTCTCTTAAGTGTCTTCACACTGCGCATCCTCCAATTGAATTTCCCGCAGGATTTTTAAATCCTCCCTGGAGGTGAGCGAGAGCTGCGCGTACAGATCAGGGCGGCGGGCGCGGGTGCGAAGCAGGGATTGCTTGCGGCGCCAGCGCGCGACTCTGGCATGATCGCCGGAGAGCAAGATCGGCGGCACCTCGCGGCCATGCCAGACAGCCGGGCGGCTGTACTGGGGGTATTCCAGCGTGCCGGCCCAATGGCTTTCGTCCTCAAAGCAGGCTGCGTCGGACAGAACGCCCGGAACCAGGCGACAGACTGCGTCAGCAATTGCCATTGCCGGAATTTCACCACCGGTCAGAACAAAGTCACCAATGGAGAGCTCCTCATCGACGCATTCATCAATAAAACGCTGGTCAATGCCCTCGTAGTGCCCGCAGACGAGAATCAGATTGTCATAGGAGAGCAGGCGGCGTGCGTCCGCCTGGCAGAACACCTTCCCACAGGGGGAGAGATAGTGTGTGGGGAGTTCTCTTAAGTGTCTTCACACTGCGCATCCTCCAATTGAATTTCCCGCAGGATTTTTAAATCCTCCCTGGAGGTGAGCGAGAGCTGCGCGTACAGATCAGGGCGGCGGGCGCGGGTGCGAAGCAGGGATTGCTTGCGGCGCCAGCGCGCGACTCTGGCATGATCGCCGGAGAGCAAGATCGGCGGCACCTCGCGGCCATGCCAGACAGCCGGGCGGCTGTACTGGGGGTATTCCAGCGTGCCGGCCCAATGGCTTTCGTCCTCAAAGCAGGCTGCGTCGGACAGAACGCCCGGAACCAGGCGACAGACTGCGTCAGCAATTGCCATTGCCGGAATTTCACCACCGGTCAGAACAAAGTCACCAATGGAGAGCTCCTCATCGACGCATTCATCAATAAAACGCTGGTCAATGCCCTCGTAGTGCCCGCAGACGAGAATCAGATTGTCATAGGAGAGCAGGCGGCGTGCGTCCGCCTGGCAGAACACCTTCCCACAGGGGGAGAGATAGATCGTGTGGACGGGGCCGCCGGCCTCGTCACAGACGTGACACCAGCAGCGATAAAGCGGGTCGGCCTGCATCACGGCGCCGTGCCCGCCGCCATAGGGATAGTCATCCACCTGATTCTGCTTGTTGGTCGTATAGTCACGAATCTGATGTGCCTCAATGCGGATGATATCGCGCTCCTGCGCGCGGCCCAGAATGGATTCATTCATCATGTCACCAACCGTGTCAGGAAAGAGCGTTAAAATGTCAATTCTCATCGGTTGCCATTCCCTCAATCAAATGTACGCGTACATAGCCCGCGGCGGTGTTGATTTCCTTCACGAATTCCTTCACGCTGGGAATCATGTAGTGGTGTGCACCGTCGATCACATACACATCGCTCGACGGCATGGTCAGAACGTCTGTAATGTGACCGATTTCATTGTCGTCGTCATCCAGAACGCGACAGCCGATCAGATCTGCAATGAATACGGAACCGGGCGGCAGCGTGACAGCATCGCGATCAATGCAGATGCGCTGGCCGCGCAGCGCAATTGCCTGTTCCGGCGTGTCAACGCCCTCCAGACGGGCCAGCACGCAGCCCTTGTGGACGCGGGAGGCGCGGACAGCGTAGGCGTGTCCATTCAGATAGAAGGTGTGAAACTGAAGAAGGAACGAGGGTGTGTCTGCCCAGGGCAGAATTTTGACCTCGCCCTGAATACCGTGTGCGCTGACGATTTCGCCAGCCTCCAGAAGTTGCTTCTCCATACCGGGCCTCACAGCTTGTCGTAGGTTTTCTCCAGAAAACGCTCACTTTTGATGACGACGCGCTCGTGGGTCGCCCGCCCGATTTCACCGCGCTCATCATAAGCCACGATTTCAAAGGAAACCTTGCGACCCTCGACGGCGGTGACGAGAGATTCGGCACGTACCTCCATGCCGACCGGTGTTGCGGCGGTGTGCGCAACATGCATCAGCGTGCCGACAGAGCTTTCACCCTCGGCAAGAAACGGCGCAATGCTTTCGCAGGCAGCGCCTTCCATCAGGGCAACCATACAGGGCGTTGCATAGACAAGCAAATCGCCGGAGCCGACCACCTTTGCGGTGTCCTCCTGCTCGACTAAGGCCTCAGCGTGGCCCTTGATGCCTGCTTCCAATACCATAAATGTATTCTCCTTTGCGTTTTTTCTTATCATAACAGATTTTAGACGGTAGGTCAATCAAAAAAGACGAATGCGGACGCGGTGACTGCGGGGCGGCCCGCCTCCATTCAGAGGAAAGCAGCACAAGGCGTTCAGAAAAAATAAAAATGGGTAGATCCTTTAAAGATCTACCCATGGTCCGAGTGACTGGATTCGAACCAGCGGCCTCTTGAACCCCATTCAAGCGCGATACCAAACTTCGCCACACCCGGATATTCTGTTGCTTCATTTCGCTTAGATATAGTATCATACTTGCGCGAAAAATGCAAGTACTTTTTTGCGAAAATCAAAAATAATTTTTGAAGTGTAAAAATGGGGCGGATTAAGCGATTAACCTTTGACCTTCTGGCATTTTTCGCTATAATATAGATGATTTCGGAGGGTGCGCCAGTACGGTGTAAGTAATACAGCAAGGTGAAAGTCCTTGTCCGA
>CAYXIN010000043.1:0-15201 GCA_964465395.1 uncultured Oscillospiraceae bacterium
CTGCGGCAGTTCTTCCTTCATGTACTGGCTGGTCAGAGCCTTCATCAGATCCATAATGCTTGTCCTCCTTGATTTATTAGGCGTTCATGACAGCGCTGACTGCGCTGCAGCGGACCACCCATTCACAGACTCAATTATTATAGCATACAGAAAGAGGAAAATCAAGAACAAAATTGATTTTTTGAAAAAGTAATTGTGAATAATTTGTAATAGCTTTTGCTTTTGTGTTGGCGCTGTGCTATACTTGGTTTTGAGTAGCAAGCTGATTTTTGCCCCGTTTTCAGGCGGGGCTGTGAAAGAGGAGTCTGCGTTTATGGATAGAAAGATGGAGCTGCCGTCGGCGCTGCCGCTGATTCAGGCAGACCCGGAGTATGGTCTGACCTCCGCGCAGGTGCTCGAGCGACAGGCAGCAGGACTGCGGAATGTGACGCCCTGCTCCAATACGCGCACGCTTGGGCAGATTGTGCGGGAAAACCTTCTGACATTTTTTAACCTGATTTTTCTGATTCTCGGCCTGGCGCTGGCCTTTGTTGGCTCGTTTAAGAATATGATGTTTCTCCTGGTGGCCTTTGCCAATGCCGGCATCGGCATTTTTCAGGAGCTTCGTGCAAAGCGCGCGGTCGATAAGCTGACGCTTGTTGCAGCCGGAATGCTGCCTGTAATCCGCGATGGTGTGGCACACGCGCTGCCGACGGATCAGCTTGTTCGCGACGATATTGTTATTTTCGCTGCTGGAGATCAGATTTGTGCGGATGCGACGCTGTGCGCCGGTGAGCTGCGCGTCAATGAAGCGCTTCTGACCGGTGAGGCGGATGCAATTGTCAAGCGCCCTGGCGATCTGCTGCGCTCCGGCAGCTTTGTGGTGGGCGGGCGTGGAAAGGCGCGGCTGACGCAGGTTGGAGCCGATAGCTATGCAGCCCGGCTTGCGGCTGAGGCCAAGCAGAATGTTCGCTCAACGCGTTCGGAAATGATGCGCGCGCTGTCGCGTCTGATTACAGTGGTCGGGATTCTTCTGATTCCACTGGGTGCGCTGCTCTTTTACCGGCATTATGCGCCTGCCTGCCAGGGCTTACCGTTGAGAGAATCCGTGGAGGCAACCGTTGCGGCGCTTGTTGGCATGATCCCGGAGGGGCTGTATCTGCTGACAAGCATAGCCATTGCCGCCAGTTGCCTTAAGCTGTCCCGGCAGCGTGTTCTGGCGCAGGATATGAACTGCATTGAAACGCTGGCTCGTGTGGATGTGCTTTGTGTGGATAAGACCGGCACAATTACTGAGCCGGGCATGGAAGTGGTCGAGCTTTGTCCACTGGATACAGAACGCTATCCCTATGAGAAAATTGAATCGATTCTTGCTGCCTACTATCAGGGGGAGGAGCCGGAGAACGAAACTGCCCGCGCGCTCATCGCGCAGTTTGGCGGGGAGCCAAGCGGGTGGAAGGCACTGCGGCGTGCGCCCTTTTCCTCAGAGACTAAATGGAGCGCTGTCGATTTTGGAGAGCATGGCTGCTATCTTCTTGGCGCGCCGGAGTTTCTGCTTGGCGAACGGGCAGCAGCGCTGCCGCAGACACCGCCCGCGCTGCAAGGCTGTCGCCGTCTCCTGCTGGCGGCCTACGAAGGAAAGCTGGAGTGCGCACTGTCGCAGGAGGAGGTCTCCCCGATTGCTGCGATTTATCTCTCCAATCCGATCCGGCCGGACGCCGCAGAAACCTTCCGCTATTTTACTGCACAGGGCGTTTCAATCCGCGTCATCTCCGGCGACGCGCCGGAAACTGTTTCAGAGGTTGCTGCGCGCGCGGGAATCCCGGAAGCTGCGCGCTGCGTCGATGCCTCCTTGCTGAAATCAGAGCAGGACTATCGCGACGCCGCAGAACGCAATACCGTTTTTGGCCGCGTTACACCGGAGCAGAAACGGCAATTGATTCGCGCCTTCCGTCAGGCGGGGCATACGGTTGCTATGACCGGCGACGGCGTCAACGATGTTCTGGCTCTGAAGGAGTCAGACTGCGGCATTGCGATGGCCTCCGGCAGCCAGGCGGCCAGCCAGATTGCGCAGCTTGTACTGCTGGATTCGCAGTTCTGTGCGCTCCCCGGCATTCTGGGGGAGGGGAGGCGTGTCATCAATAACATTCAGCGCGCGGCCGCGCTGTTTCTGGTCAAAAACATCTTCTCCTTCCTCTTTACGCTGCTGTCCATTCTTCTCGGCATACCCTATCCGCTGCAATCCATCCAGTTAACCCTGGTCAGTTCGCTTACCATCGGCATCCCATCCTTTTTTCTGGCGCTGGAGCCGAACTATGCACTGGTGGAGGGCAAATTCCTGCGCAATGTCATACGCCGCGCGATGCCGGGCGGCCTGAGCAATGTAACCCTTGTGCTGCTGGCATCCTGGATTGTGACAGCACTCGATCTGCCCGACAGCACGCTGAACCTGCTTGCAGTCTGGATTATGGCAACGGTTGGTCTGCTGACGCTGTTTCAGGTTTCGCGCCCCTTTACCCGTCTGCGCGCGGCTGTGCTGATTGGCGTTAGTGTCCTGCTGCTGCTTGCGCTCCTGCTGCTTCCGGGCTTTTTTGAGCTGCCGCTGCCCGGCTGGGAGACAGCAGCGCTGCTTTTGGCGCTGCTGCTGGCATGTCCGACTGTCATGCGCTTTTATCTGCTGCTTTTTGACCGGCGGATGCTGCGCAGGGCGCAGAAGAAGAGAGAAGCAGCCTGATTTGCTGAAATTCTGTCGAGGGATGACTTGCTTTCTTTGCCAGGATCGTGTATAATGCTTTTATGTAAACCAACGATGTGCTTTGCGCACCTGCCTGCATGGAGGATATTAACAAATGAAAAAGGTCTATACAATTCTCTCCGCATTGCTTCTGCTGCTGATGCTTTGCGTTGGCCTCTGGTCCCTGCTGGATAAGGATGCTACCTATTCTGCGTGGGAGAAGCGGGAGCTGAAAAGCAGACCGGCTGTCACCCTGGCGGGTCTGCTTGATGGCAGCTATCATGCCTCGTTTCAGTCCTATTATGCCGATACCTTTCCGGGGCGCGAGAATCTGATGGCATCGAACCGCAGCCTGAATGGATTCTATTATTTCAGCGGCCTGGCGTCGGAGGGCGAGGCGCAGCTTGCAATCGGACTCAATGGCAGCGCTGCAAACCATGGTGCGGCCTTGCAGCAGCCAAGCGCTTCATCCGAAGCAACGGATTCCTCAGCAGCGGATGGAAAGACGCCGGAGCTGACAGAGCCGCCCGCGACAACGGATAACACGCTCTCATCCGATCAACGCGACGAGTTTGGAGAGCAGGATCCGGACACATCAGCAGAGCAGGTTGGCGCGGTTCTGCTGGTTGGCAACCGTGCAATGGAGGTTCCGTATGCATCGTATGACACCATTGCGCGCTACGCAAAGGCAGTCTCCGGCATTGCGGATGCGTTGGGAAATGATGTCCGCGTGTTTAACATTGCCGTGCCCAATGCTGCAGAATTTTATTCTTCTGCGGACTATCACACCGGCAACAGCTCGCAGAAGGATATGATTGACTACTGCTACAGCAATCTTGCGGCCAACGTTACCTCGGTGGATGCCTATTCGCCTCTGGCGGCGCATACGGATGAGTATATTTATTTCAGAACGGACCACCATTGGACGCAGCTTGGTGCCTACTACGCGTACACGGCCTTCTGCAAGGCGGCGGGGCTGACGGCTGAGCCGCTGAGCAAATTCAAAACGGATGCGTATGAGAATTTTGTCGGATCGATGTATACCTATATTTCTGATTATCCGCAGAGCCAGATCTTGAAGGATGAGCCGGATACCGTGCACATCTGGCGCCCCTTTGTCGATTTGAACACGCATTGGTATACGGATTCCACCCTGACGGAGGTCTGTGAGGGCGGCACGCTCTGCTATGTCGGGGATGTTGATAATAAATATCTTGCATTCCTTGGCGGCGACCATCCGATTACCATCATTGAGACGGATGTGGAGAATGACAAGACGGTCATGATTATCAAGGAGTCCTACGGCAACGCTTTCACCCCGTGGCTGACCAGCCACTACAGCAAGGTTGTGGCTGTGGATCCGCGTGAATTCAACCGGGATGGCAAGCCATCTCTGGATCTGGCAGCCTTTGCACGTTCGCAGGGGGTGGATGACTGCATTATTCTCAATTATCCGCTGATGCTGAATAACAGCTCTTATATCGCCTGGCTGGAGCGCCTGGTGAACTGATTCCATATGAATGAACAGCACGTCCCTCCGCAGTGGGCTTCACTGGAGGAACGTGCTGTTTTTGTGTAGACCCGGGAAGCGGATGCTCCCGGGTTTGCCTGCGGCAAACTTACTTCATGTTGCGCTCGTAGGCCTCAATCATTTTCTTGACCATCTGGCCGCCGACAGAGCCGGCCTCACGGGAGGTCAGGTTGCCGTTGTAGCCCTGCTTGAGATTGACGCCGACCTCATTGGCCGCCTCCATCTTGAACTGGTCCATTGCGTCACGCGCTTCGGGAACATTGATCTGGTTACTGTTCTTCATCGTTTCCATCTCCTTTTCCAAAATCAGCCATCCGTTGAAGCAGCCGCGCTCCAACGGAGCACTTCTGCATGAATGACTACGAGCGTATTTTCTCCCTCGGCGTCGGAATTATCGATGTTAATTTTTGATAATCGTCAAAAAGCTGCAAAAAGAAATGGATGCAAAAGAAGAATTTCCTATTGACATTCGTAGAATCGCATGATAGAATAATCTCACAATTGAACAATTGCTCAAATGTTCGTTAAAAAGGGGCGACGCAATGGACGCAGAAATCCACGCATTATGCGATATTGATGAGGAAATGCTCATCGAAATGGCAGAGCTGTTCAAGGTTTTTGGTGACTCGACGCGAATTCGGATTCTCTACGCACTTTTTGAGCAGGAACTGCGGGTTTCGGAAATCTGCGAAACGGTGGAGATGCAGATGTCCGCCGTCTCGCACCAGCTTCGCATTCTGAAGCAGGCGAAGCTGATTCGCTGTCGGCGCGAAGGAAAAACCATGATTTATGCACTCGCGGACGAACATGTTAAGACTATCATTGGAATGGCAAAGGATCATTTGGAGGAATAGACGATGAAAAAGATTTATAAACTGGATAATCTCGATTGCGCAAATTGCGCGGCAAAAATGGAGGCGGCCATCGCAAAGCTCCCGGAGGTTGACTCAGTTACGATGAGCTTCATGACGCAGAAGATGATTCTGACCTTCCAGGATCATGTGGATGAAGCAGAGCTGATCCGTAAAATTCAGAAGTGCATTCACCGTGTTGAGCCGGATTGCAGGGTGATTCTCCCGTGAAAAGACGTCTGATTCGGATTGCTGCGGCGCTGACGGTCTTTGCGGCGGGCCTGTTTCTTGATGGATGGCTACAGGCAGGCTTGATGATTCTGGCCTGGCTGACGGCTGGATATGACGTGCTCTGGTCGGCGCTGCGGAACATATTGCGCGGTCAGGTGTTTGATGAGAATTTCCTGATGGCGCTGGCGACGGTTTGCGCGATGGGAATGCAGGATTGGCGAGAGGCTGCGGCGGTCATGATTTTCTATCAGGTTGGCTCCCTGTTTGAGGATATGGCTGTTCGCCGCTCCAGAACGGCAATTGCAGCCCTGACGGAGCTACGGCCGGATGTTGCGGTTGTACTCCGGGACGGAGCTGAGCTGGAGGTCGTGCCGGAGGAGGTCTCGGTGGGTGATATTCTTCTGATTCGCGCCGGGGATCGCATTGCAGTCGATGGCGTTGTGCTGGAAGGGGAGAGCAGTCTGGATACCTCCGGCATTACGGGAGAATCCATTCCAGCGGAGGTTTGCCCCGGCAGCAGGGTTGTGTCCGGCTGCGTCAATCTCAGCGGCGTTCTGAAGCTTCGCGCAGAGAGTGCCTATGAGCACTCGACAGTGGCAAGAATCCTCTCTCTGGTGGATGAGGCAGCGGAGAAAAAAGCAAGCGCCGAGCGCATGATAACGCGCTTTGCGCGTTGGTACACCCCCTGCGTGATCGCTGCGGCGGTGCTGCTGGCGCTGATTCCGCCGCTGCTGCTGCAACAGCCCTTCCGGGAGTGGCTCTCCCGCGCGCTGACCTTCCTTGTCATTTCCTGTCCCTGCGCATTGGTGATTTCTGTGCCGATGAGTTTTTTCGGTGGTATGGGCGCGGCCGCGCGCCTGGGTATTGTCGTGAAAGGCGGGGCAGCGCTGGAGCAGCTTGCACGCGCCCGCACGCTGGCCTTCGATAAAACCGGAACTCTGACCTGTGGTGCATTCTCCGTGCAGGCGGTGCAAACCTATGGTGTCACGGAGCAGGAGGCGCTTCGACTGGCTGCGCTTTGCGAGGCGCATGTGACGCATCCGCTGGCAGCCGCAATTCGCGCGGTCTGCCCACAGCCTACAGGGAGCGTGGAGCGGCTTCAAAACCATGCAGGGCTTGGTCTGACCGGATACTGCGGGAAGGATGTGGTCGCAATTGGCAACCGCCGCCTGATGGAGAGCCTGTCGCTTCAGGCACCGGAAATGGATACGCCGGGAACCATTTTATATCTGGCCCGTGGTGGTGTCTGCATTGCTGCGATTGTGGTCGGAGACCAGCTTCGGCAGCAGACAGTGCCAATGCTTCAGGAGGTGAGGCGCTGCGGCGTTGACATGACCGTCATGCTGACCGGAGACCGGGAAAGCGCGGCTGCGCATTTTGCTTCCCAATGCGGAATTGACCACTATTGCGCAGAGCTTCTGCCGCAGGATAAGGTGACGCAATTGGAAGCACTCCGGGCGGCGCATCGCGGCGCCGTTGCCTATTGCGGCGATGGGATGAATGACGCACCGGTTCTGGCTGTGGCTGACGTTGGCATTGCCATGGGTGGCATTGGCAGCGAGGCGGCAATCGAAGCGGCTGATGTTGTGATGCTCAAGGATGATATTGGTGCGCTTCCGACGCTGCTCTGCATCGCGCGCCGTACCTGCACCATCGCGCGGGAGAACATCGTCTTTGCGCTGACGGTCAAAGCGGTGTGCCTGGTTCTGGGTGCGCTGGGCTACGCACCAATGTGGCTGGCGATTTTTGCCGATGTTGGTGTTGCGGTGCTTGCAATTTGCAATGCGCTGCGTGCTATGCGATTAAAATGAATGGAAGCATACGGAAACCGGGGTGGACAGCGCCCCGGTTTCTTTGCAGTGTAAGAGAAAACAGAACGCCAGTGCTGCGGAGTTGAAAAAGAAACGTTAAAGGATAATTTGGCATTGGACAAATTGAATGCAGTGTCAAAAAATCGTAAAAAATATGTAAAAAGAAGAAAAAGACCGCTTGTATATTTTGAAAGTCTGTGATATGATATTACCGGTGGCGCTGTATCCTAGTCAAAGCGCGCCGATCTCGAAGAAGGGCCTAAAAATCCTTTAAAGGGCATATCGATGAAGTCCCTGGTGCTTGCTTTTTTCGCCCAGATTAGGGTGGGTGCTGGGGGTTAAGGTTATCGGGCGAGGTGTAATGGCATATACCGACCGACCCGGTTTCCGCGGAGACCTGCTCTTGTGCGACAGCCGCAAAGTACCATTGTGTACCCGGACTGCGTACGAAGCAGGAATAGAACCTGCATTTCGGTGCACAGAATCGTGTGCTGGGTGCAGCGTAGCCTGCCTTGCGTGGGCATGTCGGGATAGGGGAGCGAAGCGTGCGCGTCCGTGGCCGCGGATGACGGCGATATTGCCCCTTGAAACCATGTCTGCAAAAGAGGATAGAATCGGCGTGCGATGTTGTGGAAATCACCTAGGCTGTCTTTTCCCCAAAGGGCAGATAAGGGATTGCAGTGCGGACTAAGTGGCAATCGGGTAGCGGAAGCGGTGACGCTCCGTCGAGACCTTAAATGGAAACGGCCCTGTGGTGACGCATGGTGGTCAAAGGGGAAATCCAACCCGACCTAAGCCGCAAGATTTACTTTATCTGCTGCCACCGTTCATGTTTTTTCTGGAGGAAGCGACCTTGAGCACCAACGAACCTGAACCGCGAAGTAAAGGCAGGAAAACAAAAAAGCAGAATAGTCACATACGCTGGATCGTTACCATTTTCTTTGTAACCCTCCTTTTGTCCTCGACAATTTCTTTTGCCTCCACAACGATCCTGGAGGGTGCAAGCCTTGTCGGGGCTTTCTTTGTATTGCTGTTCATCGTTCTCCTTGGAATCCTTTTTGATATCATCGGTGTGGCTGTCATGTCTGCGGAGGAGAAGCCCTTCCACTCCATGGCGGCGAAGAAGGTGCCCGGCGCGGTTGAGGCGCTGAAGCTCCTGCGAAATGCGGAAAAGGTTTCCAATTTCTGCAATGACGTGATTGGCGATATCTGCGGTGTCGTTTCCGGCTCCGCCTCCGCAGTCATTGCGGTGCAGGCGCTCTCGCAGCTCACGACGGAGAGCGTTGCGCAGCTCGTCATGTCCGCTCTGGTGGCGAGCGTCACCATCGCTGGCAAGGCCTGCGGCAAGGATGTTGCCATGCAGCGCTGCACGCAGATCGTTTTTATGGTTTCCAAACCGATTTATTTTGTCAAATCTCTCTTCCGTGGCAAAAAAAGCAGACAGCGGAAGAAGCGGAGATGAGTGTTTATTGAATATATTGAAGCAGATCGATTCCCGTGAGGCGTTGACTGCGCTGAGCTATCCCCAGCTTCGCCAGCTTTGCGAGGAGCTGCGCACCTTCCTGGTGCAGAGTGTCTCGAAAACCGGCGGCCATCTGGCCTCGAATCTGGGCGTGGTTGAGCTGAGTGTTGCACTCGAACGTGTTTTTGACACGCAGAGGGATCGGATTCTCTTTGACGTGGGACATCAGTCCTATGTCCATAAGGTTTTAACCGGACGCATGGAGGAATTTGCATATTTGCGTCAGTTCGGCGGTATGTCAGGCTTTCCAAAGCCATCGGAGAGCCGGACTGACGCCTTTGTCGCAGGACATGCCTCCGCTTCGGTTTCGACAGCGCTGGGAATGGCACGCGCCAGAACCCTCCTCGGTGAGGATTATCATGTGGTGGCCGTCATGGGTGATGGCGCGATGACCGGCGGCATTGCTTATGAGGCGATGAATGATGCCGGAGACAGCAATGAGCCGCTCATTGTCGTTTTGAATGACAATGAGATGTCTATTCTTCCCAATGTCGGCGGCATTGCAAAGCACCTGACTGTGCTGCGCACGCGTCCCGGCTACTATCGCCTGAAGCGCGCTTATCGCAGCGTCACTGCCGCCCTGCCGGGAGGCAGAGCGTTTTACCGCCTGACCCATCGCCTGAAGCAGCGCTATAAGCGGATGCTGCTTGGCTCCACAATTTTTGAGGAGATGGGCTTTGATTACTACGGCCCGGTAGATGGGCATGATATAGAAAAGCTGGAGTATATGTTGCGCGTTGTGCGTGAAAATCGCAGACCCAGCCTCCTGCATGTGATTACCCGCAAGGGCAAGGGCTACGCCCCCGCAGAGCAGAATCCGGACGTTTTCCATGGCGTCAGTCCCTTCCAGCCGGAAACCGGAAAGCCGCTCTGCACGCAGAAGACGCAGAGCTTCTCTGCTACCTTCGGAGATGCTCTGTGTGAGCTGGCAGAGGAGAATCCGCGCATCTGCGCGATCACAGCAGCCATGCTTTCCGGAACCGGCTTGCAGCGCTTTGCGCAGCATTACCCGCAGCGCTGCTTTGATGTCGGGATTGCGGAGGAGCATGCAGTTGCGATGGCCGGCGGCCTTGCCAAGCAGGGAATGCTGCCGGTGGTTGCAATCTACTCGACCTTTCTCCAGCGCGCCTATGATATGCTGCTCCAGGATGTAGCCATGCTCAATCTGCATGTGGTCTTTGCGGTCGACCGGGCTGGTCTGGTGGGCGAGGATGGCGAGACGCATCACGGCGTTTTTGATGTGAGCTATCTGCGCTCTGTGCCCAATATGCAAATTCTCTGCCCGGCGAATCAGGCCGAGCTGCGTCTGATACTTCGCAGAGCCACGCTGGAAATGGATGGCCCGGTGGCGGTGCGCTATCCGCGCGGCGGCGACGGGGACTATACGGCTGTGGCGCAGAGTCCGTTTCTGCGCGAGGGCAGCGATATTACGCTTGTGACCTATGGGACGCTTGTCAACAACGTGCTTCAGGCAGCGCAGTTGCTTGCCGACAGGGGCATCTCCGCAGAGCTTATCAAGCTGGATTCCATAAAGCCAATTTCATTTTCGAATATTTCGGCCTCCGTCCGCAAAACAAGGCGACTTCTGGTTGCGGAGGAGGCAGTCTGCATCGGCTGCGCAGGTAAGGAAATTGCAGCGCAGCTTCGGGCCGATGGTATGACATTCCAGTATCGCCTGTGTAATCTGGGCGATCGATTTATTACACATGGAAAGCGCAGTGATCTTTATCGCCATGTTGGGCTTGATGCACTGTCACTTGCAGAGGCCGCGCAGGAGGTGATATCTCGTGAAGCATAAGGAACGCCTGGACATTCTTCTGGCAGAGAAAGGGCTTTGCGAGAGCCGCAGCCGCGCACAAGCACTGATTATGAGTGGCGATGTATATGTAAACGGACAAAAGTGCGATAAGGCCGGCACATCTGTGGATACCGAGGCACTGCTCGAGGTGCGCGGCAATGCCTGTCCCTATGTCAGTCGCGGCGGCTTGAAGCTGGAAAAGGCGCTGCGCGACTTTGGTGTCGATCCAACCGGTTATGTTTGCAGTGACTCCGGGGCCTCAACGGGCGGTTTTACGGACTGCCTCCTGCAACAGGGCGCGAAAAAGGTCTTTGCCATCGACGTGGGCTACGGCCAGCTTGCCTGGAGCATCCGGCAGGATCCGCGCGTGGTTTGCATGGAGCGCACCAATATTCGCTATGTTACGCCGGAGCTGCTGGGTGAGCCGCTCGACCTCTCTGTGGTTGACGTATCGTTCATTTCGTTGAAGCTGGTGCTTCCGGCGATTAAATCGCTTTTGAAACCAACCGGGCAGGTGCTCTGCCTGATTAAGCCGCAGTTTGAAGCCGGTAAGGAAAATGTGGGGAAGAAGGGCGTTGTCCGCGATCCTGCTGTGCATGAGCAGGTCTTGCGGGATTTCCTCGCGCTGGCTGACGCGCTGGAGCTGACGGTTCGAAACCTGACCTATTCCCCGGTGAAGGGGCCGGAGGGGAATATTGAATTTCTCGGCCATCTTTCTGTGCAGCCCGAGGGCGCAATTGCGCCGGATGTGGCGGCACTGGTTGCAGCCGCACATGAGAGCCTATGAAAAAGATCGTCATGACACCCAATCCCTATCGGGATAAGAATTTCAAATACGCACATCAGGCGGAGAGCATCCTCAATGAGGTCGGCATCACAACAAGAATCTGTCTGGCCTTTGATGTGGATCGCAACTTTGAGCTGCCGCCGGATGTGAAGCTTTACGACCTGCGCAATGAACTGCGCGATGCGGATATGCTACTCTGCTTTGGCGGCGACGGAACCATACTCCACGCGTCCAAGGCGGCGACGCGTGCCGGGCTGCCCATTCTCGGTGTGAACATCGGAACTATGGGCTTCATGGCAGAGCTGGAGAGCGCCGAGCTGAAGGAGCTCCGCCGCCTGGCCAATCAGGATTATACCATTGAGCCACGCATGATGCTGCATGTGCAGGTTGTGCATGATGGACAGGTGACCTTCGAGGAAGACGCGCTGAATGATGCGGTGATTACCAAAGGCGCCGTGGCGCGCGTCATTCAGATGTCCGTTTTCTGCGATTCCGTTGAAATGATGAGCTTTGGCGGTGATGGCGTGATTGTTGCAACGCCCACCGGTTCGACCGGCTACTCTATGTCAGCCGGCGGACCAATTGTTGAGCCAACAGCGAATAATATGATTATCACGCCAATTTGCGCGCATGATATGCAAAGCAAGGCAGTTGTGACCGCGGCCGAACGCACGATCACTGTTGAAATTGGCCGGATCGGTCGCAAAAATGCGTTCCTTTCTGTGGACGGAGGCAGAGCGTATCGTCTGTCCACTGGGGATAAAATCACGGTGACCCGCTCCAAACATGTCACCAGATTGGTTCACCTCGCAGATCGCAGTTTTTTCGACATTATCAAAAATAAATTTAGGTAGGTTTAGTTATGATGAAAGCAAACAGACAGAAAAAGATTTTGGAACTGATTGCCGACAAGAGCATTGAAACCCAGGAGCAGCTCCTCCAGGAACTGAATAACTGCGGCTTCAAGAGCACACAGGCAACCATCTCGCGTGATATCAAGGAGCTGCGCATTGTCAAGACCCTTGACGGTTTTGGCAGCTATCGCTACAGCATTCCGGAAAAATCGGACGGAGATCGCTTTGATGCCCGTTTCCGCGTGATTTTCCGCGAGTGCGTAACCAGCCTGGATTGTGCGCAGAACCTGATCGTCATCAAGACAATGCCCGGCCTGGGCGCTGCCGCCGGCGCGAATATTGACGCGCTGCATATGCCTGCCGTTGTTGGCACGCTTTCCGGCGATGACACGGCTCTGGTCATTATGCGCGACGGTGCCTCTGCAACGAAGTCCTGCGCAGAGATTCGCAAAATGATCGAGTAAAAGAGGAAAAACAATGCTTCGCTTGCTGCACATCGAGAATATTGCTGTTGTTGAGCTGGCAGATATTGAGTTTGAGAATGGCTTCAATGTCATGACAGGCGAGACCGGCGCAGGTAAGTCCATCGTGATCGATGCGATTTCTGCGATTCTGGGTGAGCGCGCCTATCGCGACATGATTCGCACGGGAACACAGAAGGCAACGGTGCGCGGTATTTTTGACTGCGTGCCGCTGCTTTCGTGGTTTTCGGAGAATGATGTGCCATATGATGCGGAGCTTACGATTCAGCGCGATATCTATCTGGATGGGCGGAATGTCTGCCGCGTCAATGGTGTGCCGGTCAGTGTCAGCACGCTCAAGCGATTGGGCTTGCAGCTTATCAATATCCATGGGCAGCATGACTCCGCAGCGCTGTTTGATGAAACCTACCATCTGTCTATTCTGGACAGCTTTGCGGATCACGCGCAGCTTCTGCGCGATTATGCCGCGCAGTATGCGCAGCTCTCTGCGCTGCGCCGGGAGATTGACAGCCTGACTATGGATGAGGGCGAGAAACTTCGCCGGATGGAAACGCTGAAATATCAGATTGACGAAATTCAGCGCGCGGGCCTGAAGCCCGGAGAGGATGAGGAGCTGGATAACCGCCGCAAGCTGCTTCAAAATGCGGAGAAGCTTTCTGACGGCCTTCGCGATGCGCTGGTGTGTCTGGATGGTGGCGATGGCGCCGAGGGCGCTGCAACGCTTCTGGCGCAGACGGAGCACGCGCTGGGTAGATTGGTGCGTTATCATGAGGCACTTTCCTCTCTGCATGATACGGTGGCCGACCTGATGTATCAGGCGCGCGATACGGCGCAGGAGCTTGGGCTTCAGCTTGACGCGCTCTCCTATTCAGCCGATGAGCTTGAGCAGCTTGAGGCTCGTCTGGATACCATCCATCGCTTGCGCCGGAAGTATGGGGCAAGCTGCGAGGAAATCCTGAATTATCTGCATCGCGCGCAGGAGGAGCTTGACAGCATCGCCTTTGCAGACGACAGACTCGAGCAGCTCAGGCAAAAGCAAAAGCAGGCGGAGGCAGAGGCCTGGCGTCTGGCGGAGCTGCTTCATGCATCGCGCGAGGCTGCGGCTGCAGCTCTGACAGAGCGCATTCTGCTGGAGCTGGCGCAATTGGATATGACAAAGGTGCAGTTCTCCTGTGTTTTCAATAAAACGGAGCTCTCGCCCCTTGGGGCGGACGCAGTGGCCTTTTATATGTCGGCTAACCTGGGCGAGGCGCTTAAGCCGCTGAACAAGGTTGCCTCCGGCGGTGAGTTGGCGCGCATTATGCTGGCGCTGAAAAATGTGCTGGCGGAGCGCGACCAGGTGCCAACGCTGATTTTTGACGAGGTTGATACCGGTGTGTCCGGCCGCGCCGCGCAGCGTGTTGCGGAAAAGCTGCGCGCGGTTTCCGGAAAGAAGCAGGTTTTGTGCGTTACGCATCTGCCGCAGATTGCGGCGCTGGCTGACACCCACTTTCTGATTGCAAAGGCAGAGCACGATGGCCGAACCTTTACAACGGTCACGCCGCTCGACTGGGAAGGTCGCAAGTCTGAGCTGGCGCGCATCATAGGTGGTGCCAGCATTACGGAAATCACGCGGAAAAGTGCAGAGGAGATGCTGCTCGCCGCTGTGCGGGTGGCAGACACCTGACGAAATCCTGTACATGGTGTGAAAAAAGCTTGACAATCTGTTTCATATCTGCTAGGATAACCTAAAATTAACGCTGAGATGGGAAGAAGTAGCCACATTTTGAACCCGCAGAGAGCTGTCGTTTGCTGCAAGACAGTGGTCAGATGCGGCGAAATACATCCCGGAGCGGCCTGCCTGAATTGCAGTAGGGCGGGACGGCTGCGCCCGATAACGCGCGGGAGTTATTGACTCCATGAGGCCAACGCAGAAATGTGCTGGCAAACCAGAGGTGGTACCGCGTCCTGCACGCCCTCTGTCTGCATCCGCAGACGGAGGGTGTTTTTGTTTTTGCGGGAAGCGGCGATTGCCATGGTATGCAAAATCATATTTTTTGACAAGGAGAGAAATCGATGGGAATTTATGAGGAACTGCAAGCGCGCGGCCTGATTGCGCAGGTAACGCACGAGACGGAAATCCGGGACATGATTAACGCGGGTAAGGCGACCTTTTATATCGGCTTCGATTGTACCGCCGACAGTCTGACCGCCGGACATTTTATGGCGCTGACATTGATGAAGCGCTTGCAGCAGGCCGGAAACCGCCCGATTGCACTCATTGGTGGTGGTACCACCATGATTGGCGACCCCTCCGGAAGAACAGATATGCGCAAAATGCTCACGAAGGAGGATATCGACCATAACGCGGCCTGCTTCAAGCGGCAGATGTAGCGCTTCATCGAGTTCGGTGAGGGAAAGGCATTGATGCTCAACAATGCGGACTGGCTGCTGCAACTCAATTATGTTGAGCTGCTCCGCGAAGTCGGCGCCTGCTTCTCTGTGAACAACATGCTGCGCGCCGAGTGCTATAAGCAGCGCATGGAAAAGGGTCTCAGCTTCCTGGAATTCAACTATATGATAATGCAGTCCTACGATTTCTACTACCTTTTCCGCAACTATGGCTGCAATATGGAATTTGG
>CAYXIN010000044.1:0-14541 GCA_964465395.1 uncultured Oscillospiraceae bacterium
TAATGGTCAGCTTGCCCTTCACCAGATCGTCGAACTTGAACTGGTTCTCAATGGAGCCCTCGGAGCGGAAGCGCAGCACCCAGGGACGACCGGCCTCCAGCGCGGCGCGGATGTCCTCCAGCGGGCGGTCGCGCCAGACGGCATAGCTGCCGTAGTAGCCGGTGGTTTCCTTTTTGGCCTCCTGCTGCTCGCGCAGGGCGCTCAGCTCCTCCTCCGTGCAGAAGCAGGGGTAGGCCTTGCCCTCAAGCACCAGCTTTTTGGCAAAAACGTGGTAGATGGCGGCGCGCTGGCGCTGGCGGTAGGGGCCGTAGCTGCCGCAATCGCCGTCAATGGTTGCACCCTCGTCGAAGCGGATGCTGTAGTGCGCCAGAGAGCGGATCAGCACCTCAACAGCGCCGGGTACCTCGCGCTTGGCGTCGGTGTCCTCGACGCGCAGAAACAGCACGCCGCCGGACTGATGGGCCATGCGCTCAGAGATCATGCCCTGCACCAGATTGCCCAGATGGACAAAGCCGGTGGGCGAGGGGGCCATGCGTGTGACCACGGCGCCCTCGGGCAGCGCGCGGCGGGGGAAGCGCGCCTCGACCTCCTCCGGCGTCTCGGTTACGTTGGGAAAGAGCAGTTGTGCAAGTGCGGTTGTGTCCATAATTCTCATACCTCTGTGTCAGGATGGATTTGTTCTGATTATAGCACGCGCCGGGGACGCCTGTCAATGACGGCTTTGCGGCGCTGAAATATTCGAAGGGTGGCTAGACTTTGCGCCTGCTTTTTGCTATAATGGGGGGAGAATTATGAGCAGACCGCGCTGCCGGTCTGAAAAAGGAGCACATTATAATTATGGAGAAACTCATCGATCTGCTGTCCACGCTGGTGGGCCGCGCCTTTGCCGAGGCCGGGTACGGCGATGTGGATGCGCGCGTCACCGTCTCCAACCGGCCCGACCTGTGCGAATTCCAGTGCAATGCCGCCATGCCTGCGGCCAAGCGCTGGCACAAGGCACCGATCCTGATTGCAAACGAGGTGGTGGAGCGGCTGCAAAGCAGCGAAGCCTTTTCTTCGGCGCAGGCTGTAAATCCCGGCTTTATCAATCTGAATCTGCGCGAGAGCTGGCTGGCCGGGCATCTTGAGGCGCTGCGGCAGAACGCGCGCCTTGGCGTGGTGCAGCCTGTCGCGCCGCGTACCGTCGTGCTTGACTATGGCGGACCCAATGTCGCAAAGCCGCTGCATATCGGCCACCTGCGCTCGGCCATCATCGGAGAGAGCATCAAGCGCATCTATCGCTATTTTGGCGACCGCGTGATCGGAGACATCCATCTGGGCGACTGGGGTCTGCAAATGGGCCTGATCATTGCCGAGTTGCGTCTGCGCCGCCCGACGCTGCCCTATTTTGACGCGGACTTTACCGGCGACTATCCGCAGGAGCCGCCCTTCACCATCTCCGAGCTGGAGGAGATTTATCCCTGCGCCAGTGGCAAGTCCAAGGTCGATCCGGACTTTGCGGAGCAGGCGCACACGGCGACCTATGAGCTGCAAAACGGTCGCCGGGGCTACCGCGCCCTCTGGGAGCACATTCTGCGGGTTTCCGTTGCCGATCTGAAGCGGAATTATGACAACCTGAATGTCAGCTTCGACGTCTGGAAGGGCGAGAGCGATGCCCAGCCCTATATTGCCCCCATGCTGGAGCGGATGCGCGCGCAGGGTGTTCTGGTTGAGAGTGATGGCGCGCTGGTCATCCCTGTGGAGCAGCCGGACGACCGCAAGGAGATTCCTCCCTGCATTCTGGTCAAATCCGACGGCGCAACGCTCTACGCCACGACCGACCTTGCGACGATCGTGCAGCGCATGGAGGATTATAAGCCGGACAAGCTCCTCTACCTGACCGATAAGCGCCAGGCGCTGCATTTTGAGCAGGTATTCCGCACAGCCCGCAAATGCGGCATTGTGCCGCAGAGCACGACCCTGCAACACATTGGCTTCGGCACCATGAACGGCAAGGACGGCAAGCCCTTCAAGACCCGCGACGGCGGCGTCATGCGTCTGGAGACGCTGATTGCCGACGTGACCGGCTATGTGGAGTCGCGTATTCTGGAAAATGATACCCTCAGCCCCGAGGAGGCGCGGCAGACCGCGCGGCAGATTGCCATCGGCGCGCTGAAATATGGTGACCTGTCCAACCTCGCTACGAAGGACTATGTTTTTGATCTGGAGCGCTTTGCGGCCTTCGAGGGCAACACGGGGCCCTATCTGCTCTATACCATCGTGCGCATCAAGTCCATCCTCAACCGCTATGACGGCCCGGCGGAGCTGCCCATTGCGCCCGCCGACAGCGCCAGCGCGAAGGCGCTCCAGCTCCTTCTGGCGCAGATGCCGGAGCAGCTTCAGATGGCCTACCGCGATTCCGCGCCGAATATCATCTGCGCCTATGCCTATGAGCTGGCCGGCGCAGCAAATAAGTTCTATCACGAGACGCGCATCCTCTCCGAGCCGGATGCGGCGCGTCAGCAGGGCTACATTGCCCTGATTCAGCTTGCGCGCCGCGCGCTGGAGGAGTGCATCGAGCTGCTGGGCTTTGATGCGCCGGAGCGGATGTAAGACCACGGCCTGAGCCCGACACGGGATTAACTGCCAGAAAGAGAGAGGGTGGCTTCATGTCCCTGAATCTGCCGCTGCTGCGCGGCGTGACGCTTGCAATTTTCCTGCTGCTGTGCGCGTCGCTGCCGCTGGCCGGCTTCCGCGCGCTGCGGCCCCGCCGCGGCACAACCGATTGGATGCGCCGACTGGATCCGCCGCAGCGCCGACCGGCGGTCGCCCTGCCTCTGCGCAGAGTGGATGCGCTGCTTGCGCCCCTGGCGGCGCTGGGTGCGGCGCTGCTCTGGCTGCTGCCGCTGTTTCTGCGTGGTGGCTGGCTGCTGCCGGATGCTCCCTGGGGCTTCCTCCGGCCGCTGCTGCGCGACGGGCTGCCCCTGCTGCTGGCGGCCGCCGCGTTGGGGCTTGGTGTCTATCTGCTGGTGCGCGCCTGCTGCGCGCAGGGAGGCGTTGCGCTTTGCGCGGCGCTGCTCAGTCCGCTGCTGCTCTGGGAGCACGCGGCAAGCGGGGCTGCGCTCAGCCTCTCCCTCTGGTGCCTGCGCCAGTGGATGACCGCGCCTGCGCAGGCGGTCTGGCCGCGGCGGGCAGTCTGGCTTGTTCCGGCGGCGCTGCTGTATGCGCTGACGCTGGCGCTGTGCTGGCCCTGCCTGCTGCTCAGTCCGCTGCTGCTGGTGGCCTGGCTGTCTACGCTGCTGCGCCGCTGGCGGCACGATGGCCATCGAACGGGTCGCCTGTTTCTGGCGCTGGGTCTGAGTGCGCTGCTGACGCTGCTTGCAGCGACCTGCGCCTGGGTGCTGCATGGCATTCTGGACGGAAGCCTCAGCGACTGGGGCGCGCTGCGCAGCGCGGCCTTCTATGCCGAGCTCTGGTCTGCGCTGTCCGCGCGACTGCGCGCG
Source organism: uncultured Oscillospiraceae bacterium (assembly GCA_964465395.1). Lineage (GTDB taxonomy): Bacteria > Bacillota > Clostridia > Oscillospirales > Oscillospiraceae > JAZOXB01. The sequence goes on from CAYXIN010000044.1 coordinate 3,483, forward strand.
CTGTTCAGCCTGTCCGGGCTGCGCGGCGAGCTGCGCTATGCCCGCTGCTTCCCGCTGCTGCTGGGGCTGGCGGCGCTGCCGCTGCTGCTGCACGGGCTGCTTCGCCAGCGCGATGAGCGCTGCCTGCATGCGCTGCTTCTGCTGCTTGGTCTGCTGGCAGTCTGGCTGCTGGGCGGTGTCTGGCTGCTGCCGCTGGGACTGCTACTGTGCTATGCCTGGTGCTGGGAGCTCTGCGCCGCGCGCCGCAGCTACAGCGCGGTCTGGGGCACGGCGCTGGGGCTTGCGCTTTTTCCCCTAACGGATATCCTTTGGACGCTGTGGCTCACAGCCTGAGCGCGGCGTTGCGATCCTGCGCGGGTGTCCGCGCACATCTGCCGCCCGCGGGCGGACAACATCAGGGAGGTTCACGAGATATGAAAATTTCACTTGGCAGCGACCATGGCGGCTTCGCGTTGAAGGAGACCGTCAAGGCGCATCTGCTCCAGGCGGGGCACGAAGTGCTCGACTGCGGCACCTACAGCACGGATAGCTGCGACTATCCCGATTTTGGCCGCGCGGCGGCCGAGGCCGTTGCGCGCGGCGAGTGCGAGCGCGGCATCGTCGTCTGCACCACCGGCATTGGCATTTCCATTGTGGCCAATAAGGTGCGCGGCATTCGCTGTGCGCTGCTGTCCGATCCGATGTCGGCGCGCCTGACGCGCCTGCATAATGACACTAATATGATGGCCCTGGGCGGCGGCGTGATTGGCCCCATGCTGGCGCTGGAGCTGGTGGATATCTGGCTGGGCACCGGCTTTGAGGGCGGGCGCCATCAGCGCAGAGTCGATAAGATCATGGCAATCGAGACACCCTGACCCGACGTACGCATACCGACGCAGAAGCCGGACGTACCGCAGCGCATTTGCCTGCGGCGCGTCCGGCTTCGGTGCGCCCGTGCTGTTATGTTCCGCAGAAGCGACCCTCGAAGCACCATTGTGCCGGGCCGGTCAGCAGAAGTCTGCGCTCCTGCGGCGCGTAGTCCACAAGCAGGGTGCCGCCGTCGGTGTCAACGCGCGTCTGTCTGCCGCTGACCATGCCCAGCAGTGTCAGCGCGGCGACGCTTGCACCGGCGCCTGTTCCGCAGGCCAGGGTAAAATCCTCCACGCCGCGCTCATAGGTCAGCAGACGCAGTGCGTTTTCGCCCGTCAGCGCGCAGAGATTGACATTTGCGCCCCGGGGAAAGTCCGGGTGGAAGCGCAGCGCGCGCGCCTGCTGCCGCAGCGTGTCGCGTCCCTGCGTCAGATCGCAGAGCAGCACCGCATGGGGGATGCCCGGGTCGCCCAGCTCGAGGTAGGCGTCGGCGGCGCGGTGCAGGTCAATGACGCTGGGATCGTTGAGGCGGATGCGGTAGCGGTCGGCGGCGACGCGCCAGCCGGTGACCATCCCGGCCAGGGTTTCGATGTGCTGCTCTGCGCCGGATAGCCCTGTTTCGTAGCAATAGCGGCAGATGCAGCGCGCGCCGTTGCCGCACATTTCTGCGGTGGAGCCGTCGGAATTGTAGAAGCGCATTTTACAGTCGCCGCCCGCCTGCGGCTGCTCGACCACCATCAGGCCGTCGGCCCCAATGCCGAAATGCCGGTCGCACAGGCGTCTGGCCAGCCCCGGCTGCGCCGCAAGGGGGAGGTTCCCGTCAAAATTGTTGAGCAGAACAAAATCGTTTCCTGCGCCGCAGAGCTTGACAAATTCCATTGTCTCTGTCTCCTTTTTCACGTCTGCGGCGGGAAATCCCCCGCAGAGTCAATCTTTACTTGCGTTTTTTCAGGGTCTATGATATACTGTTTTGCGTAAAAATGCAAGTATTTTCGGAAAGGCATCATACTTCCCGCCCTTCCATCTGCTGCAATATAGAAACCCAAAGAGAGGAAAAACGAATGACCCATTCCGAGCGACCCCTGGGCGTTGCTCTGTTAGGTTGCGGCACCGTCGGCGGCGGTGTGCATGAATTCATCACCGCGCGTGAGGATATGCACATCGTTGCCGTGCTCAGCCGCCGTCCGCGACCTGATTTAAGCAGCCGCGTTGTTTCAAATTTTGATGACATTGTTTCGGATCCTGCGGTGGATCTTGTGATAGAGGCGATGGGCGGGCTGCACCCGGCTCTGGAGTATGTCACAGCCGCGCTCCGCGCCGGCAAGCACGTCGTTACCGCCAATAAACTCCTGATTGCCACGCATTATCGCCAGCTTGCGGAGCTGGCCGCCAGCCAGCGCGTCGCGCTTCGCTGCTCCGCAGCGGTTGGCGGCGGCATTCCCTGGCTGGCCAATCTGGAGCGGACGCTGGAGCGCGAGCCTATCACGCGCATCAGCGGCATCATGAACGGCACAACCAATTATATTCTCGACACCATGCATTCCGGGCGCACCGACCTGCCTGCGGCGCTGCGCGAGGCGCAGCGGCTGGGCTATGCCGAGGCAGACCCAACGGACGACCTGAATGGCAAGGATGTCCTGCGCAAGCTGGTCATCTCCGCGAACATCGCCTTCGGCTGCCTGCTGCCGCCGGAGGAGGTGGCGCTCTTTGGCATCGAAAGCGTGCAGCCCTGCGATATTGCGGCGGCGGAGCGCATGGGCCGCGTCTGCAAGCTCATTGCGGCGGCGCGGCGGCTGGAGAATGGCGTGGCGGCGTATATTGAGCCTGCGTTCGTCCCGGCCGGGCAGCATGAGGCGGCCGTGCCGGAGAATTACAATCTGCTCTCCCTGACCGGGCAGCATATCGGCAAGCAGAGCTTCTATGGCCAGGGCGCAGGCCGCTATCCGACGGCATATAATGTTTTGCAGGATTGCGTGGATGTGCGCAATGGCCTGCGGCGCTTCTATACGCGCCGGATGGAGCCGATGCCCGTGGATAACAGCGGCATCCTGCGCTCCTATTATATTCGCACCAACGGTGTGGACCCGTGGCTCCAGGCGCGGATCGATAAAATTCTGGACTGTGGCGTCCTGACCTGCCCGGTGAGCGTGCAGGAGCTGCACGCCTGGGCCCGAGCACGCAGAAAGATTGACGCAGACTGCTTTGTGGCAGCGCTGCGCTCCTGAGGTAAATATCATGTTAAAGGTTCTAAAATTCGGCGGCACCTCCATGGCAGATGCCAATCAGTATCGCAAGGTGCGCGACATTGTGCGCTCCGATTCCACCCGCCGCGTGGTCATTGTTTCCGCCGCAGGCAAGCGCTTTGACGGCGACACCAAGATCACGGATCTGCTCTATCTCTGCTTTGCGCATTTGCAGTATGGCGTTTCCTACAGCAGCATTTTTGACAGCATCCGTGAGCGCTATATCGGCATTCGCGATGAGCTTGGGCTGAAAATCAACATCGAGGCCGAGCTGGATGCGATTCAGGCGCGCATGAATGCCGGCATCACCAAGGAGGAGCTGGCCTCCCGCGGTGAGTATCTTTCGGCGCTGCTGATGTCGGATTATCTGGGCTTCCCCTTTGTGGATGCCGCGCGCTGGCTCAGCTTCCATTATGACGGGACGGTCGATCAGGCCAAGTCCTATGCCACGCTGCGCAGCATCCTCGGCGGCGGCTGCGCCGTCATCCCCGGCTTCTATGGCCTGATGCCCGATGGCAAGATCCGCACGCTCACGCGCGGCGGCTCCGACATCACGGGTGCGCTGGCCGCCGCTGCGCTGGATGCCGATGTTTATGAAAACTGGACGGATGTCTCCGGCATTCTGATGGCCGATCCCCGCGTGGTGGAGAATCCCCGCCCGATCGAGCGGGCGACCTACAGCGAGCTGCGGCAGCTCAGCTACAGTGGCGCGCAGGTGTTACATGACATGACGGTTTTCCCCGTGCGCGAGAAGAATATCCCCCTCAATATCCGCAATACCAACGAGCCGACCCATCCGGGCACACTCGTCCAGGAGGATTTTTACGACAAGACCGACAAGGAGGCGCGCTTCATCACCGGCATCGCCGGAAAGTGCGATTTTGCCAGTGTCACAATTCTGAAAAAGGGCATGGCCGGTGCGGTTGGCACACTGCGCAATATGTGCGAGGTGTTCGAGAAAAATTCCGTGCCGATCTGCTACACCCCCACGGGTATCGACTGCATCTCGCTGATCTGCCCCTCCGACAAGCTTGCGCCGCACCTGTATTCGGTCACGGAGGATCTGCGCTGTCAGGTGAAGCCGGACAGCATTAAGGTCACGGAGAATCTGGCGATTATCGCCGTGGTTGGCCGCAAGATGGCCTATCGCGCCGGTACTGCCGGGAAAATCTTCGCCGCGCTGGGCGAGGCCAAGATCAATATCCGCATGATGTCCCAGGGGCCGGATGAGCTGAACATTCTGGTCGGCGTCGATAATGAGGACTATGAGGATGCCGTTCGCGTCCTGTATAATGCCTTTGTCAAATGAACCGTGCGCCCGGTCTGCGGGCTATCTTTAATTTATATGTGAGGCGAATGCTATGAAAAGCTGTAAGATCGGCATTCTTGGCGCCACCGGTGCGGTGGGCCGCGAGATGCTTAAAATTCTGGAGGAGCGCCAGCTTCCCGTTTCCGAGCTCCGGCTCTTTGCCAGCGCGCGCAGCGCGGGCAAGGTCATCGAGTGGCAGGGACGTCCCGTGCGCATTGAGGATGCGGAGGAGGCCGACTTCACCGGGCTGGATATCGTCCTCGGCGCAGCCGAGAATGACATCGCCGCGCGCCTTGCCCCGGCAATCGTGAAGGCCGGTGCGGTTTTCGTGGATAATTCCTCGGCCTTCCGCCTTGACCCGGAGGTGCCGCTGGTCATTCCCGAGATCAATCCGGAGGATGCGAAGCTGCACAAGGGAATCATTTCCAACCCCAACTGCTCGACCATCATCACGCTGGTCGCGGTCGCGGCGCTCAACCGCATCAGCCCCATCCGGAGCATGGTCGCCTCGACCTATCAGGCCGTTTCCGGTGCCGGTGCGGGCGGGCCGCTTGAGCTGGCGGAGCAGATTGAGGCGCTGCGCCGCGGACGGAAGGCTGAGCCGCATGTTTTCGCGCATCAGATTGCCTATAACCTCATTCCGCAGATTGGCGGTGAGCAGCACGAGGGCTATACCAGCGAGGAGATGAAGCTGCAAAATGAGGGACGCAAGATTCTGCATCTGCCGGAGCTCCTGGTGAGCTGCACCTGCGTTCGGGTGCCGGTGGTGCGCAGCCATTCGATCTCCGCGACCCTGCGCTTTGAGCGCCCGGTCAGTGTGGCGGAGGCGCGCCAGGCCATTGCGCTTGCGCCGGGCTGTCGCCTGGTGGATTCGCTTGCGCGCAGCGAGTATCCCATGCCGCTGGATACCTCCGATCAGGATACGGTTTTCGTCGGCCGCATTCGCCCGGATCTGACAGACCCCTGCGGTCTGAGCCTCTGGTGCTGCGGCGACCAGGTGCGCAAGGGCGCGGCGACCAACGCGGTTCAGATTGCGCAGCTTCTTCTGGAGGACTGAAAAAACAGAGCGCCGCCTGCGGCGGGGACGTGCTTGTCCCGCCGCAGGCGGCCTTTTGCTTTTCATTTGTGGTATTTGCTTCCGGCCTGAATTGCCTCGGCGCGGTAGAGCTGCTCAAGCGCCATGACCCGCATTAAATGGTGCGGGAAGGTCATCGGCCCGAAGGAGAGGCGGAAATCTGCCATCGCCTTGATGCGCGGATCGATGCCGAAGGAGGAGCCAATGAGGAAGCAGGCGTTGCTCCGGCCGGCGGTCTTGACCTGCGCAAGCCTGGCGGCAAGCGCCTCGGAGGAGAGTGTCTGTCCCTCCGGCGTCAGGACGCAGAACCAGGCGCCGCGCGGAATGGCCGCTTCGATGGTCTGCGCCTCGCGCGACAGACCGGCGGCAATCTCCGCAGCGGTCGGCGCGTCGGGCAGGCGCTGCTCCGGCAGCTCCAGCAGATTCAGGCGGCAGTAGGCGCGCAGCCGCTTGCTGTATTCCTCCACCGCGGCCAGATAGAATTTCTCCTTGAGCTTGCCGACGGTCAGCAGGGTGATGCCAAACATGGGCTCAGACCGCCCAGCCGGAGAGGTAAGCCTCCTGCGCCGGGGTCAGCGTGTCGATGCGCAGACCGGCACCGGCCAGCTTGAGGCGCGAGACCGCGTCGTCGATCTCCTGCGGCACCTCGTATACCTGCTTGTCCAGCGTGACGCCGTGATGCAGCATGTATTCCAGCGAAAGCGCCTGCACCGCGAAGCTGGTGTCCATAATCTCAGCGGGGTGGCCGTTGCCAGAGGCCAGATTGACCAGGCGGCCCTCCGCCAGCAGATTCAGCACGCGGCCATCCGGCAGCTCATAGCCCACAATCTCGTTGCGCCGCTTGAAGCTGCGCACGGCCATCGCAGCCAGCTCCTCGCCGTTGACCTCCACATTGAAATGGCCGGCGTTGGAGAGAAAGGCGTTGTGCTTCATGACCTCAAAGTGCCGCCGGGTGATGACGTCGCGGCAGCCGGTCGTTGTGACGAACAGGTCGCCCTGCGGCGCAGCCTCGTCCATCGGCATCACGCGGCAGCCGTCCATGGAGGCCTCCAGCGCCTTGATCGGGTCGATCTCGGTGACGATCACATTGGCGCCCATGCCCATCGCGCGCAGCGCCACACCGCGTCCGCAGTAGCCGTAGCCCGCGACGACCACAGTCTTGCCCGCCACGAGCAGATTGGTCGTGTGCATGATCGCGTCCCAGACGGACTGACCGGTGCCATACTTATTGTCATAATAGTGCTTGCACTTGGCGTCGTTGACATTCATCATCGGGAAGGGCAGCGCGCCGGCGCGGGCGCGGGCATGGAGGCGGTGGATGCCGGTGGTGGTTTCCTCCGCGCCGCCGATCAGACGGTCAGCCAGATGCGCATAATCGCCGCTGAGCAGGTCTAAAAGGTCGCCGCCGTCGTCAATAATCAGATCGGGATGGCAGGACAGCGCCTCGACCAGAAGCTGGCGATAGGTGTCGGGATCCACGCCGTGCATGGCGTAAGTCTGCACGCCCATGCTGTCCAGACCGGCGGCCACATCATCCTGCGTGGACAGCGGATTGCAGCCCGTGGCGTGAACCTCTGCGCCGCCGGCTGCCAGGCACAGCGCGAGGAAGGCGGTTTTGGCCTCCATGTGGATGGAGATGGTGATCTTTTTCCCGGCGAAGGGCTTCTCGCGCTCGAAGCGCGCGCGGATTGCGCACAATGCGGGCATAAAATCCCGCACCCATTCGATTTTTATTCTGCCGTATGCGGCAAGGGCGGTCTCTCTGACGTGACTCATGCGTCATACCTCCAGTTTTAGTTGCTCTCATCATACCACGCGGGGCGTTTTTTTGCAATCCCCTTACAAAATTCAAAGATTGTTTATAGACAAGCCGGCACTTTTTCGCTACAATAGCGGTGCAGTATTCCAAAGGAGGAATTTTATGAGCAATTACCGTCGGGACTTCAACCGTTTCCTGGCGCGCAACCGCGACAGGGGCATTCCCAACCTGATGCTCTGGCTTTGCGCCGCCGCCATGGGGGTCTATCTGCTGAGTCTGCTTGGGAATATGGGCGGGCAGTTCGCTGTGCTGGGGCAGCTCGCCGGTTGGCTGAAGTATGACGCCTCGCTGATTCTCAAGGGCCAGGTCTGGCGCCTGGTCAGCTTTGTGTTCACCTTCCTGATTGACACGCAGGGCGTCTCAATCAGCGGCCTTCTGCTGTCGGTCATCTCCGTAATGTTCTATACCTGGCTGGGCCGGACGCTCGAGGCTGCCTGGGGGCGCCTGAAATTCAATCTCTACTATTTTTCCGGCATTCTGCTGCTCAGCCTGACGGCGCTGCTGCTTCAGCTCATCTTTCCGGATTACCCGATCCGCAGCGTCAGCGCGTATTATGTCAACCTCTCCCTCTTTATCGCCGTCGCGACCATCATTCCGGAGCAGCGCGTGCTGTTCATGATGTTCATTCCGATCAAAATGAAGTGGCTGGCAATTGTCGATCTGGCGCTGACCACGCTGTCCGTGCTGCAGGGCATGGATGTTGCGCTGATGATGAGCCAGGCCTATGGCGGACGCATCGGTCTGGTCTGCGCGCTCTGCGCGCTGCTGCCCGTGGTGGGGCTGCTGAATTATCTGCTCTTTTTCGGGCGGGACATCGGCAATCTCTTTGGCCGCCGCGTCAACCGCTATGCGCCGCCGCGCCCGCCGCGTCAGCCTGCGGCCGATCCGGGGCGCAGCACGCGCACAACCACCGGCCAGAGCTATCACCACAAGTGTACCATCTGTGGTCGCACGGACACCGACTGCCCGGGACTGGAATTCCGCTACTGCTCCAGATGCCGGGGCTATTTCTGCTATTGTATTGACCACATCAACAATCATGAGCATGTGCAGTGAGACTGCATCACAGAGAGGAAAGGAGTGTTTTGAAGCATGAAGCAACAAACGGGAAGAACGCTGCTCTGGCGCGTTCTGCTGGCGGCGGTGGCTGTGGCCGCAACGGTTTTCACCATCGTGGACAATGGCGCGCTGGCGCCGCTCTATTATACCTCCTGGTCGGTGTGGTTTGCCACGCTGACCGCCCTCGGCGGACTTTAGGACGCGCTGCGCAGCCGCCGGGACGCGGCGCGCACAACGCCGAAGCTTCTGAACACCCTGAAATTCTGCGCAATGATTATGATCGTTGCGACCTTCATCGTTTCCGCCTTTGTTCTGCCGGATAAAATCTGGATGCGCGGCTACTGGACGGCGGGCAGCATTTTCAAGCATTTCCTCCTGCCGATTCTGACAGTTGTGGATGCGCTCTGCTGCACCCCGCGTGGCAGCTATCGCCCCTGGCAGCCCTTTGCCGCGCTGCTGGCCCCGCTGTGCTACTGGGTCTGCGTGATTGTGCGCTTTGTGCGCTTCCGCAGCGCCAGCGGCGGCAGCATTCCGCAGGCGCTCTGGGACAGCTACTATCCCTATGGCTTCACCAATCTGGATCAGGGCGTTTCGCTGGGCGGCCTCTGCGGGCTGCTGGGCGGCATTCTGGTCGGTCTGATTCTCTGCGGCTACCTGGTTCTGCTGCTCCGGCGCAGAAAGCCGCGCGCATAAGCAAGCGGGCCGATGAAACATGGCGGTTTCATCGGCCCTTTCTGTATGGAGGGGAATGGCAATGCCAAATATCATTGAGATTACGGATTTTGCGGCGCCGGAGCTGGATGTCTATGCCCGGCTGACGGAGGCGCAGCTTCTGAACCGCCAGGAGCCGTCACAGGGGCTCTTTATTGCGGAAAGCCCAAAGGTGATCGAGCGCGCGCTGGATGCCGGCTGTGTGCCGGTGTCCATTCTGGTCGAGCGCAGCCGGGTGCAGACGCAGGCTGTGCCGCTGCTTGCGCGCTGCGGTGATGTGCCGGTGTATACGGCCGATTTGGATGTGCTGACGCAGCTCACCGGCTATGCGCTGACGCGCGGGCTGCTCTGCGCCATGCGGCGGCCGCCGCTGCGGACGGCGCAGGAGATCTGCGCCAATGCGCGGCGCGTGGCGGTGCTGGAGAATGTGATGAATCCTACCAACCTTGGGGCGATCTTCCGCTCTGCGGCGGCGCTGAATATGGACGCCCTGCTTCTGACCACCGGCAGCACGGACCCGCTCTACCGCCGCTCCTGCCGTGTGAGCATGGGGACGGTTTTCCAGATTCCCTGGGCCTTTGTCGAGCGGGTGGAGACGGTGCAGGCGCTTGGCTTCCGGACGGTGGCCATGGCGCTGCGCGAAGATGCGCTGGGCATTGAGGATGCGCGCCTGGCGGCAGAGCCCCGCCTGGCGGTCGTGCTGGGCACGGAGGGCGATGGCCTGGCCGATGGCACCATCGCGCAGTGTGATTTTACCGTGCGCATTCCGATGGCGCATGGCGTGGATTCATTGAATGTGGCGGCGGCAAGCGCCGTGGCCTTCTGGCAGCTTGGCAAAACCGGCGGCGCAGCTTTTTGAGAAGCTGAAATGGCGATACCTGACTTTCACAAGCAGGTATCGCCATTTTTCTGCCGCAATCAACCCTTTTTTCGCTTTTTCAGGTAGCGCTCGGCCTGCGCAAGCTGCGCGGGTGTGGGAGCCTTTGGCTTCGTTTGCCCGGCTGTGGGGGCCTTGGGCTGCTGTCTGCGCTGTCCGGTCGCGCCGCTTTTCCGGGCAGCCTTCGGTGGCTCCCTGCGGGGCGCCTGTCCGGAAGGGCGCTGCGCCGTATTGCGGGGCTGCGCAGTGGGCGCAGCCTTTGTGGGCGGCTGCTCGCCCTTGCGAGGCCGGATGAGGCAGTGCTTCTCATAGCCGATCAGATCGGTTCGCCCGGCCTTTTCCAGCGCCTCGCGCACCAGCGCATAGTTGCGCGGGTCGCGGTATTGAATCAGCGCACGCTGCATCGCCTTCTCGTGTGGGTCGGTGGGCACATAGACCGGCTCCATGGTGCGCGGGTCCAGCCCCGTGTAGTACATGACGGTCGAGAGGGTGGAGGGCGTGGGATAAAAATCCTGCACCTGCTCCGGCATATGGCCGGAATCGCGGATATATTCGGCAAGCTCAATGGCTTCCCGGAGGCCGGAGCCGGGGTGGGAGCTCATCAGATAGGGGACAAGGTACTGTTTCAGCCCCAGCTTTTCGTTGAGCTGCTCATATTTGTGGCAGAAGCTGCGGTAGACCTGCGGCGCGGGCTTGCCCATGTAGCGCAGCACCTTCTGCGAGACGTGCTCCGGCGCAACCTTGAGCTGACCGGAGACATGATGCTCCACCAGCTCCCGGAAGAAGGTCGGGTCGCTGTCGGCCAGCAGATAGTCAAAGCGGATGCCGCTGCGGATAAAGACCTTTTTGACGCGCGGAAGACTGCGCAGTGCGCGCAGCAAATTAACATAATCCGTATGATCTGCAACCATATGCTTGCAGGGCGTGGGGAACAGGCATTGCCGCCCGGCGCAGGCACCGCGCCGGAGCTGCTCCGGGCAGGCGGGCGCGCGGAAATTGGCGGTGGGGCCGCCGACATCGTGAATATAGCCCTTGAAATCCGGGTGGTGAGTCAGGCGCTCTGCCTCGGCCAGCAGAGAGGCGTGGCTGCGCGTCTGCACAATGCGCCCCTGGTGGA
>CAYXIN010000045.1:0-14139 GCA_964465395.1 uncultured Oscillospiraceae bacterium
ACCTTGCCAAGGTGGAGGTAGCGAGTTCGAGCCTCGTCACCCGCTCCATGAAAAGAGTCTTTTGTCTGTCAGACAAAAGACTCTTTTTTTCAAACGCAGTGTGCCTTACGGCGCGTGAAGTGTCTGCGGGCGTGGGTGGCATGCTGAGCTTCACATTGTGCAAAGCACAATGCTTCACAGCGTCACGGCCGCCTTATAAAAATCCCGATTTGTCCACCGGACAAATCGGGATTTTTTGATTAAAACCGGTGCTTTCTATAGATTCTCCATCCGGATGGCCTCAATGGGATTGTCCCGGCGGAGCCGGTTGACGGCATAGAGCATGGCGGCAAACACCACCAGGAAGGTGCAGCCCGCCGCCACCGCAATGGCGAACCAGGGTGGCTGCCAGCCGCCGCCCATCAGCGCGCTGCCGCTGCGCTGGATCCAATAGCTGCACAGCAGCGCCGGGGGAAGCCCCACCAGCAGCGCCATGAGGCCATAGCGCAGGCACTCGAAATGCATCATGCGGTAAAGCTCCCGCGTTTTCAGCCCCACGCTGCGCAGCATTCCGAAATCGCGCCGCCGCAGCGCGATGTTGGTCGAGATGGTGTTGAAAACGTTGCAGACGCAGATCAATGCAATCAGAATAATGAAGCCGTAGGAGAACACGTTGACCAGCAGAATGATGTTTCTGGCCTGCATCTCCTCGCGCAGCTCGTCGGCGTAGGGCAGCTCGCTGGCCGAGAGCCAGGCGCGGAGGCTTTCGTAGCTGCTGGTTTGCAGCGCCAGATCCGGCCCGAAGGGAAGCGGCTGCTTCTGCATGGACAGTGGCAGGATGAAATAGAGCAGGTAGGCGCTGCGCTGCGCCCGCACCGGGACGCCAAAGGGCAGCTCGTCAATTGCCGCGCCGATGCGAAGCGTTGACCAGAGCGTCGTTGCATCAACGGTGCAGGTGGGCGCCATCGCGCGCGCGGCGCTCTCGCGGTCGTATGCGTAGTAAGACAGCGTAGCCTCATCCTGCACCAGCTCAAACCAGAGCGCGTGCTCCGCCGCAAGGTAACGCCCATCCTCTGCCGTAGCCTCCCAGGGAATCATGCGCAGCAGGAAGCGTCCCGCCTCCGCAACAAAGTCAATCTCATATTCCGTCTCCGGAATTGCGTCGAAAAGCGCTTCCGGAATCTCCGAGCAGAGCAGCGGCAGCGTCTCAACCCCCTCGCGGAAGGGGACGAAGTGCTGAATGCGGCGCGTGTATTCGCCGGTCTGCTCGTCGTAGAGGTAGTCTGCAAGCTGCTTGTTGCACAGCAGCGCGCAGGGCGTCTCTGTGTCCCAGTAGGGCGCCGGATCGATGCCCTGCGACAGAAGCCATTGCTCCAGCACGGCATCCTCCAGGTAGTAGATGCAGCAATCCCAGCAGTTTCGCTCCAGCGGCTCCGTGCCGGCGGGGGTGGCCTTCTGCGTCCGGGCGAGGAAGTCCGGGTCTACCTGTGCCTCCGGCACGACTGCCATATATTCGGCCATGTCCCACGAGACCAGCGCCGCGGCCTTCACGTCGCTGCGGCTGCGGATGCTCTGCGCCGTCTCCTGCGTGACGCGCGAGGCCAGAAAGTCGTAGTTTTCGAGGCTGATCGTTTCCGACGCGCTTTCGCGAAGCAACGCTGCAAAGAAGAACGAGCTGATGAACAGCAGAATGCTCACCGCCAGCGAGACCACCGTCGCGCGGTATTTTCTGCGGCTGACGGCGTAGTATTTGCGCGCCAGCACCGCAGGCAGCCCCCAGATTCGCCACGACAGGCGGCTGACCCGAACCTGCCGCGCCCGGACGCGATAATCCGCGTTCTGGCGGATGGCCGCCAGGGGTGCCACACGCGTGGCGCGGTGCGCCGGCAGCCATGCCGAGAGAAGCACCGTCAGCAGACAGACGAGCGCAGCCAGCAGCAGCGCCGGTGCGCTGACGACCGCGCGCAGGCTGACCGCTGCGCCCTGGGAGCCGTTGAGCATGGAGCCGAACATATCGCCCACGAAGTGGAGCGTGATGGCGATGCCGCCCCAGCCGCAGAGCAGCCCAAGCGGGATGCCCAGCGCGCACAGGCTCCCCGCCTCAAAAAAGACCGAGCGGCGAAGCTGCCGCTTCGTTGCGCCAAGGCTGCGCAGCAGCCCGAATTGCCGCGTGCGCTCCGAGACGGAGATGGAGAAGGCGTTGTAGATCAGGCTCACGGAGCCAACCATGATGATTGCGCAGAGAATCAGCGCGAAATTGAGCATCACGCTGTTAAAATTGCTGTAGCGGCTCTCCCCGAAATAGGTCAGCAGACTGTAATGCAGCCAGGTGTCGCAGCGCTCTGCCATTGTCCGCGACAGCTCAATGGCCGCGTCGGGCCGACTGGTGGTGACATAGTAGGTGTGCCAGATGGCGCTCTGCGTTCCGTCCGCCGCCGTCAGGATTGAGCCCAGGCCGGCATCGCCGCCGAGACTGAGAAACGAATCGCTGATGCCGACGATGGTGTATTGCCGACTTTGCACCGCGCTGCCGGCGGGCAGCAAATCAGGCGCCTGCGTGGATTGCGGCAGTGCCTCCAGTGTCACCTGTTCGCCCACGCGGTGCGGCAGCGCCATGTTTTGCAGCGCTGCCGCGGCCTGCGGCGAGAGCAGCAGCTCCGTGCCGTCGCGCGGGAGGCGTCCCTCGTCCGCGCGCACGGCCGCCAGCTCGTAAATGGGCTCGTCCACGGCCGCCAGGATGAATTCCTCCCCGAGCTGCACATAGCCCATGGCCTGATAATCGCCCAGAGTATCAACCGCTTTCTCCGCGCGCAGCGTTTGGCCGGTTGTCTCGTCGGTCAGATTGCAGGCAAGGTAATAGCTGCCCTCCTCATAGACCTCGACACCGATCAGAAAATCCAGCAGACTGACCGCCATCGTCAGCACCGCCGTGAACATGGCCGCCGACAGAATGACGCCTGCGATGGTCACCAGCGTCCGCACGCGGTTTTTCCACATGGATTTCCATGTTACTTTCCAGAGCACGTTCATCGCAGCACCTCGTCGCGGGTGATGTGCCCGTCCTCAATGGCCAGAATGCGGTCGGCCTGTAGCGCGATGGACTCGTCATGTGTGATGATAATCAGCGTTTGCCCGTAGCGCTGGTTGGAGAATTTCAGCAGCTCAACGATCTCCTGCGAGTTTCGGCTGTCGAGATTGCCGGTCGGCTCATCCGCCAGCACCAGCGCGGGCGCATTCATCAGCGCGCGCCCGATTGAGACGCGCTGCTGCTGGCCGCCGGAGAGCTGGTTGGGCAGATGCTTCTCCCGCCCGCGTAGCTGCAAGGTGTCAAGCAGCTCGTCCAGGCGTGTCTGATTGATCTGCCTGCCGTCCATCAGAACGGGCAGGGTCATATTCTCCGTCACGTTCAGCACCGGAATCAGGTTGTAAAACTGGTAAATCAGCCCCACCTGTCTGCGGCGGAAAATCGCAAGCTGATCCTCGTTCTGGGCGAAAACGTCCTGCCCCTCCAGAAAGACCTTACCGGCTGTGGGCTGATCCACGCCGCCCAGAATGTGCAGCAGCGTGGATTTTCCGGAGCCGGATGGCCCGATGATTGCGACAAACTGGCCCTTTTTCACGCTGAAGGAGACGTCGTCCAGCGCGCGCACCTCGTTTTCGCCCCGGCCATAGTAGCGGCTCAGGTGCTCGACCCTTAAAATTTCCATGTGTGATACCTCCTTGTCGATGGAGCCAGTATAGCACGGGCGCGTGACAGATGCATGACGCGCCGGTGACGGATTTGTCACCGGCAGCCGCTCAGATGATCTGCTTGTAGAGCTTGATGACGAAGCGCGCGCCGCGCGCGGCGTTCATGGCCTGGATGCTGCCATGCTGCTCGACGATGATCTTGCGCGCCAGCGCGAGACCGATGCCGTAGCTGCCCTCCGCAGCGTCCTTCCCCTTGTAGAAGCGCTCGAATAAATGTGGCAGATCCTCCGGCGCAAAGCCGCCGCCGGTATCCTCCACCGTGAGCTGCGTGAACAGCGCCGTTTCCTGCGCCGTCACGGTGATGCAGCCGCCGGGCGGCGTGTGCTCCACGGCGTTCTTGAGCAGATTGCTGACCGCCTCCGCCGTCCACACGAGGTCGCCGCAGAAGCTTTCGTCCGCGCAGTGCAGCACAAGCCGCTGCTCACGCAGCTCCATTGGAATGGTCAGCGGTGCGGCGGCGCGCTCCAGCACGGCTGCCACGGATACCGGCTCCCGCGCGAAGACGACTGTGCCCGCGTCGAGGCGCGAGAGCTTCAGCAGCGTCTCCACCAGCCAGTCCGTCCGGCGCAGCAGCTCGCGCAGCTCCCGCGTCAGCTCCAGGCGACGCGCCTGCGGCAGCTCTGCCTCGGAGAGCAGTGCCACCGTCAGATGCATCGCGGTCAGCGGTGTGCGGAGCTGATGCGAAATGTCGGTCATGGCGTCGGCCAGATATTGCCGGTCCTGCTTCAGAATTTCCGCCGTCTCGGTCAGGCGAAGGGTCATTTTCTGAATCTGGCTGCCCAGCACGGCCAGCTCTCCCTCGGCATAGTCGCAGATGGGCATCGGCACGCCGTTGTGCAGCAGGTGGTCGAGGTCAAGGCTGAGCTGCTGCAAGCGGCGGTAGCGTTGGCGGGCCGTCAGATATTTCAGCAGCGTAAAGGCCGCGCACAGCAGCGCGGCAAAGACCGTCCACTGCGGCCGCAGCAGGGCGGTCAGCGCAATCACGGCCAGCGAGAGGCAGAGAAAGCAGCGCAGCTCTTTGTGCAGGGCGGGATGCTTCATTGCTCAGCCATCCAGTCGGTAGCCCATGCCGCGCACGGTGCGAATCCAGCGGGGCTCACGCGGATCCGGCTCGATTTTTTCGCGCAGCCGCTTGATGTAGACCGTCAGCGTATTGTCCTCCACGTAGACGCCCGCGCTGTCCCAGAGCTCCTCGAGCAGCCGCGCGCGGCTGAGAATCTGCCCCCGGTGATTCAGAAAGACCAGCAGAAGCCGGTATTCCAGCGCCGAGAGGTAGAGGTCGCTGCCGTTGCGTGTCACGCTGCCCTTGACGGTGTCAACCGTCACATCCCCCAGCAGCAGAACGCTCTGCCGCTTGCCGCTGCGCCGCAGCACGCTGCGGATGCGCGAGATCAGCTCACGCGGGCGGAAGGGCTTGGAAATATAGTCGTCGGCACCCATGTCCAGCCCGGTCACGACGCTGTATTCATCGTCCGAGGCGGTCAGAAAAATGACCGGCACATCCAGCGCTTTCGCGGCGGCGCAGACGGCGTAGCCATTGCCCTGGGCCAGCGAGATATCCACCAGCGCCAGATCGAAGGGCGTCGCATTCAGCAGCGCCACGGCTGCCTGCTGCCCCGTGGCATTTTCCACCGCAAAGCCCTCCGCGCGCAGGAAGGAGCTCAGCGTGCGGATAATCGCCGCATCATCCTCAACAAGTAAGAGCTGCTCCATTTCAGATCACCACTTTGCATTTTCTTTTATCATACCATGGATTGCGCGGAATTTCGATAAGTTTTCTGTCACCTGGCGGCTATTTTCGCCCGCACACGGGGCAAAACAAATAAAATGCGGTGTGGAATTGCCGAATTTTTTGGTGCAAATTGCGCTTGCACGCGGGGGAAGATGATGATATGATACGGCAGGTAAAAGCAAGTGCCCGGCAGCCTGCTGCCGGGCACTTGCTTTCCGGCGGCTGTTCGAGCCGCCCCACAGAAATGAACAAAGAAAAAGAGGGCGAATATCATGCAATCTCTGATCTGTCTGGCCATCGCGTTGATCGGCGGCCTGATGATGTCCCGCGTGACGCGGCTGCTGAAGCTGCCGGCTGTCACGGCCTATCTGGTGGCCGGTCTGCTGCTTGGCCCCTTCTGCCTGGGCGCGCTGAAGCTGCCCGGCCTTGGCTTCAACTCTATGGAGCAGGTGGAGGGTCTGCGCGTGGTCACGCAGATTGCGCTGGGCTTCATTGCCTTCTCCATGGGCAACGAATTCCGCCTCAGCCAGCTCCGCACGATTGGCAGGAGCGCGATTCTGATCGGCATTCTGCAAGCGGTTATCACGACTCTGGTTGTCGATCTGGTGCTCATTGCGCTGCACTTCTGCTTCCCGCAGATGATCTCGGTTTCCTGCGCCATCACGCTGGGCGCAATTGCCGCAGCAACCGCACCGGCGGCCACGCTGATGGTTATCCGGCAGTATAAGGCCGATGGCCCTCTGACCCGCCTGCTGATGCTGGTGGTCGCCATCGACGATGCGGTTGGTCTGCTGCTCTTCTCGGCCTCCTTCGGCATTGCGACGGCGCTCTCGAGCGGCCAGGTCAGCGTGCTGGCCGTGGTAGTCGAGCCGATTCTGGAAATTGTGCTGTCGCTGGGCCTTGGTGCGCTGATGGGTCTGCTGCTGCACTGGGTCGAGAAATTCTTCCATTCGCGCAGCAAGCGCATGACCATCTCCGTGGCCTTCGTGCTGCTGACGGTCGGCCTGTCCATGATCGAGTTTACGATTGGAACGGTGCATTGCAGCTTCTCGCTGCTGCTGGTGTGCATGATGACCGGCACCATTTTCTGCAACATCTGCCCCACCTCCGAGGAACTGATGGAGCGCGTCGAGCGCTGGACGGTGCCGATTAATGTGCTGTTTTTCGTCATTTCAGGCGCGGAGCTGGATTTGCAGGTGCTTGTCAACCCGGTGACGCTGATTGTCGGCGTGGTTTATATTCTCGCGCGCTCGGCCGGTAAATATTTCGGCGCGGATGTGAGCTGCCGCCTGGCCCGCCAGCCGAAGCCCATTGTGGAGAATCTGGGCATCACCCTTCTGCCGCAGGCGGGTGTGGCGCTGGGCATGGCTATGACCGCAGCCACGCTGCCCGATGGCCCGCTGACCCGCAACGTGGTGCTGTTTGCGGTGCTGGTCTATGAGCTGGTTGGCCCCGCGCTGACCAAGCGCTCGCTGATGAAGGTCGGTGAGATCAATCCGGAGGGCCGCACCAGTGCCCGTACCCCCAATCCTTCCAAAGCGAAATAAGAAACAGCCGGCGCGCATCCTGCTGAGGGTGCGCGCCGGCTTTGTTTTATACATATTGCTGCTTATTCACGTCGATCACGCCGCGCGTGGTCAGGCGCAGCGACGGGATAACCGGCAGCGCCATGAACGAGAGCGTCATAAAGGGGTCAATGCCGCGCGAGACACCGAGCGCGAAGGCGCGCTCCTTGGCCGCCTCCAGCCGCGCGTTGACCGAAATCAGCGACGCGTCGCTCATCAGTCCGGCGATTTCCAGCACGACCTCCTCCAGAACGCGTCCCTGCTCGACCACGGTGATACCGCCGCGATTTTCCACGATCCGGTTCGCGGCGCAGGCCATATCCGCCTCGTTGGTGCCCACGACGATGATGTTGTGGGAGTCATGGGAGATGGAGGTCGCAATGGCGCCCGACCGCAGGCCGTAGCCGCGCAGATAGCCCTGACCGATGTGGCGGGTATTCTTGTGCCGCTCAATGACCGCAATTTTCAGAAGATCCTGCACGGCGTCCGGCGCGCTGGCGTAGCCGCAGTCGGTGGTCACGATCTCGTTGGCGACCATGCCGATCACGCCGCGCGGACGGGTGTCGTGGAAATCCTCCGGCGTCAGACGCGCGAGGTGGAAGGTGTTGTGCGCGCGCTCGAGGAGATAGTCGTCGATCTTTGGCGCGGGGAAGGGCTGCACCTCGCCGTTGCGACAGGTCAGAACGCCCTTGCGGAAGACCATCTCAACCTGGAAATGCGTAAAATCATCCACAATGGCGAAATCCGCCAGATAACCCGGCGCGATGGCGCCGCGGTTATTCAGCGCGAAGTAGCGCGCAGGATTGTGGCTGGCCGCCTTGACCGCCACAATGGGATCAACACCATAGTGAATGGCCTTTCGGATGATTGCGTCCATGTGCCCCTGCTCCAGCAGATCGCTGGGGTGCTTGTCATCGGTGCAGAACATGCAGCGGTCATAGTAGGAGGCCTTGAGCAGATCGACCAGCGCCTCCAGATTTCGCGCGGCGGTGCCGTCGCGGATCATGATGAACTGGCCGTTGCGCAGCTTGGCCATGGCGTCGTCCATGGTGCTGCACTCGTGGTCAGAGTAGACGCCTGCGGCGATGTAGGCCGCCAGCTCCCGGCCGCGCAGACCGGGCGCGTGGCCGTCGATCTTCTTGTGATGCGCCTGTGACGCGACAATTTTGGCGATAACCTCGGCGTCGCCGTTGACCACGCCGACATAATTCATCATCTCCGCAAGGCCCTGCACCCGCCCGTGGTCATAGAAGGAGTCAATGGCGCGGTAATCCAGATTCGCGCCCGACTCGTCCAGCGGCGTGGCCGGTACGCAGCTCGGCAGCATGAAGCGCACGTCGATGGGCAGGCCCTCCGTGGCCTGTAGCATGTAGTCGATGCCATCCGTGCCCATGACATTGGTGATCTCGTGTGGATCGGTAATCACGGTTGTCGTCCCGTGCGGAATCACCGCGCGGGCAAATTCACGCGGCGAGACCAGAGAGGACTCCAGATGGATGTGCGCGTCGATGAAGCCCGGGCAGACGATTCTGCCGCGGACATCGACCTCCTGCTCGCCGCTGTAGTCGCCCATGCCGACAATCTGCCCGCGCGCGACGGCAATGTCGCCGCAGCAGAGCTCATTGGAGAAGACATTGACATAGGTCGCGTTCTTGAGCACCAGGTCGGCCTTTCTGCGCCCGGTGGCAGCCTCCACGAGCTGCTGCTTTTTCATCAGCTTGCGCTGGATGCGGGCGGCGTAGGTTTCGTTGGCGTTGGGCATAGGGCTCATCCTTTCGTGTAGTGTTGCATTAAATTTTGATTATTTTACCATAATTTTCCCTTCATTTCCACAGGGAATAGTGCACAAAATGCGCCCACTGTTTTTGTGCGCTGTACCAAAGCCCGCTATTGTGCGGCCTCGGCCATGCACAGCGCGCGCAGCAGCCGCACGGTCATCTCCCACCAGCTTACCTTTTCCACCGCCTCGGCTGCGACAATCGGAATCTGCGCCAGCACCCGTTCCCCGGCTTCGATGCGGAGCGTGCCTAAAACCTGCCCGGCCTCCACAGGTGCCTCGACCCGCTCAACGAGCGTGACCTGCCTGCGCACGTTGGCCAGTGCTGTGCGCTCCACCAGCAGCGGGGCAGCCTCCTGAAGCTCCGGCTGCACCGTGGCGGCGGCGCCAAGCGTCACCGGCACCGGCTCCAGCGGCGCCGGGCATTGCGCCTGCACCAGCCCGAAGCTTGCAAAACCATAGTCCAGCAGCGCCTCCGCCGAGCGGAAGCGGCTGGCAGAGCTCTCGCAATGCAGCACCACCGCAATCAGCTCCATGTCGCCGCGCTTTGCGCTGGCGGCCAGGCAGTGTCCGGCCGCTGCGGTGTAGCCGGTTTTCAAGCCGGTGGTGCCCTCATAAAAACGCACGAGCTTGTTGGTGTTCGCCAGGCCGAACTGACCGCCGCGCACCGTGTCCGTCCAGATGGTGGTGTACTCCCGAATTGCGTCGTGACGCAGCAGCGCACGCGACAAAACCGCAAGGTCATAGGCTGTGCTCAGGTGTGTTGCGGCCTCTGAGCCGTCGTCCAGCCCGGTGCAGTTGACGAAGTGCGTGTCGCGCAGTCCCAGCGCCTCAGCGCGTTCGTTCATCAGTGAGACAAAGCTGCTCTCGCTGCCGGCCACATGCTCTGCCAGCGCCGTGGCGCAGTCGTTGGCGGAGCTGACCACAACCGCCTTGAGCATTTCCCGCAGCGGGAGCTGCTCACCCACCTCAAGATAGATCTGGCTGCCGCCCTTGGCGGCGGCAGCCTGCGAGGTGGAGACCAGGTCGTCCCAGCCGATGCGCCCGCTGTCGAGTGCCTCCATGACCAGCAAAAGCGTCATCACCTTCGTTACGGACGCCGGACGCAGGCGCTCGTGTGCGTTTTGCTCGAAAAGAACCGTACCGGTCGCCGCGTCCATCAGAATGGCCGATGGCGCGCTGATTTCCGGGTCGGTTGCCCCCACCGGCGGCGCAACGCAGCACAGCGCCGCTGCCACCAGCAGAATTGCCACGAATCGTTTGACCATAAAAAATCCCTCCGCTTCGATACACAGGGTATGAAGCGGAGGGAGAGCTTATGCACTTGCAACCAGAAATTTCCGGGCAGCCTGGGCGAACTGGGACTCCTTGCCGTGCTCGATGCGGACGGACAGGGGGCGGGAGAAGTCCAGCGTGAACATTTCCATAAAGGACGTTGCGTTGACGGTGTGGTCGCCATCGACCACATGAATCTCGTAGTTTTCCAGCGTGGCCAGGGAGACAAATTCGCGCACATCGTTGAGGGAGGAGAAGTGTACTGTCATAAAAACCTCCAACTTTGGGCTGTACAAACGGATCAAAAACGATTATAATAAGGTTATTCTGATTATACTGCCTTTTTGCACAAAAATCAATGCACCATTCTGTGCAATTTCACCGCCTCACGCGGCGGCATTTTGGAGAAATCTTATGAAGTTTACAAGCCTTACCCTCGGCTGCAAGGTCAATCAATATGAGACGCAGGCCATGGAGCAGCAGCTCTGCGCCCTGGGTCACGAGCGCGTCAGCGGCGATGACTGGGACTTCTGCTTCGTCAACACCTGCACCGTCACCGCCGTGGCCGACCGCAAGAACCGCACGCTCATCCGCCGCCTGCGCCGCGAGCACCCGCAGGCGGTGCTGGGAGTCTGCGGCTGCTATGCGCAGATCAGCCCCGAGGAGGTCGCCGCCCTCGGCGTGGATGTCGTCGGTGGCAGCGGCAGCCGCGAGGAATTTTTGCAGCGGCTTTTGCAGGCCTGCCGCGACCGGAAGCAGAGCGTCTGGGTCGATCAGGCCCTCCGGCGCCGCAGCTTCGAGCCGCTTCCGGCCGGTGGCATGGCGCAGCGCACCCGCGCTATGCTGAAGGTGCAGGATGGATGCAGCAATTTCTGCACCTACTGCATCATCCCCTATGCGCGCGGCCCGGTGCGTTCGCTGCCGCTGGAGGAGGCCGTCGCGCAGACGCGCCGCCTTGCTGCGCAGGGCTACCGCGAGGTCGTTGTGACGGGCATTGAGATCGCCTCCTGGGGCTGGGATCTGCGTGACGGCAGCCGCCTGCCGCTGCTGCTGGAGGCCATCTGCCGCGCCGCGCCGGAGGCGCGCATCCGCCTCGGCTCACTGGAGCCGCGCGTGGTGGATGACGATTTCTGCGCCAGGCTCTCTGCGCTGCCCAATCTCTGCCCGCAGTTTCATCTGAGTCTGCAAAGCGGCAGCGACACGGTGCTCCAGCGGATGCACCGCAAATATGACACCGCCCGCTATTTGCAGAGTGTGCAGCTTTTGTATGCGCATTTTCCCGGCTGCGCCGTGACGACCGACCTGATTGTTGGCTTCCCCGGCGAGACGGAGGAGGAATTTGTCGCTTCGCTGGACTTTGCGGCGCAGTGCGGCTTTGCGGCCATGCATATTTTCCCCTATTCCCGGCGGGGCGGTACTCCGGCGGCCGCGATGGAGGGCCAGATTCCGCGCAGCGAGAAGGCGCAGCGCGCCGCCCGTGCCGGCCGTCAGGCTGCCGCGCTGCGTGAACGCTATGACACCGCCCTGATCGGAACGGAGCAGGAGGTGCTCTTTGAGCAGCCGGAGGGCGACTGCTTCACCGGCCATGCCCGCAACGGCGTGAAGGTCTATGCGCCGGGCGAGGCGCTGCATAACTGCCTGCGGCGCGTGCGCGTGACCGGGCTGCGCGACGATGGTGTCAGCGCGCAGCTTTTGTAAAACAGGGTGCGCCGCCGGAGAGGAAGCAGACGCCCTGCAATAAAAACGTAGAAAAGGTCGTGTATCGTTGCGATACACGACCTTTTTGTTCCTGTTTTTGCGTTATGCCTCTGCTTTCAGCAGGCGGTTCCGGTCAGCCTGAAGCTGGGAGAGACGATAGTAGCGACCCTTCTGCGCCATCAGCGTGTCGTGGTTGCCCTGCTCGACGATGCAGCCATGGGACATGACGATGATGTTGTCGGAGTTGCGGATGGTGGACAGGCGGTGCGCCACGACCAGCATCGTGCCGATGTTCATCAGTTTGTTCATCGAGTCCTGAATCAGCAGCTCCGTCTCGGTGTCGATGTTGGCGGTGGCCTCGTCGAGAATCATGACGGTGGGCTTGTGCAGGATGGTGCGCGCGAAGGAGAGAAGCTGGCGCTGTCCGGCGGAGAAATTGTTGCCGCGCTCACGCACCTCCTCATCGAGGCCGCCGTGCAGACGGTTGATGAAGTGGTCGGCGTTGACATAGCGGCAGGCCTCCATGATGGCCTCGTCGCTGACGCCCTCCTCACGCAGCAGCAGGTTGGAGCGGATGGTGCCGGAGAACAGGAACACGTCCTGCAGCATCTGGCCGAACTGCCGCCGCAGGGAGGAGATTTTGATGGTGCGGATGTCCCGGCCGTCGATGAGGATCCGGCCCTTCTGAATGTCGTAATTCCGGCACAGCAGGGAAAGGATCGTGGTCTTGCCCGAGCCGGTGGCCCCCACGAAGGCGGCGGTCTGCCGGGCCTCCACGTGGAAGGACACCCCCTTGAGCACCCACTCCCCGGGCTCGTAGGCGAACCACACGTCCCGGAACTCGATCTCGCCCCGGATCTCGTCCACCTCCTCCGCCCCCGGGTCGTCCACCACCTGGGGCTCCAGGTCGAACAGGACGAAGATCTTCTCCGCCGAGGCGAAGGCGGACTGGAGCATATTGAACTGCTCCGCCAGGGTCTGGATGGGGTTGAAGAACTTGGATATGTACATATAGAAGGAGACGATGGTGCCGCTGGTCATCATCTGGCCCAGGAACACGGTGTTCTGGATATATCCCTTGCCGCCCAGATAGAACAGGCACAGGATGGAGGACACGTAGAGCATATACACCATGGGGCGGAAGATGCCGAACACGAAGATCTGGTTTTGCTTGGCCTTCTTCAGTCCGTCACTCCGGGCCAGGAAGTCCTGGAGCTTCCGCTCCTCCTGGTTGAAGATCTGGGTGATCTTGATGCCGGACAGGTTTTCCGACAGGAAGGCGTTCAGGTCGGTGGTGCGGTTCTTCACCACCCGGTGCACCTTCCGGGTGAACTTGCGGAAGATGACGGTGAACAGCACCAGGAAGGGGACGAAGCACAGGATCATCAGAGTCAGCGCGTAATTCAGCAGCAGCATGGCCCCCAGCACCCCCAGCACCAGGAAGGCGTTCCGGGCCATGTTCACCAGCACGTTGGTGAACATCATGGAGATGGCGTTGGTGTCGTTGGACACCCGGGTCACCAGCTTGCCCACGGGGATCTTGTTGAGCTGGTCGTGGGACAGGGACTCGATGTGGGTGAACAGATCCTGCCGCAGGGCGGAGAGGATCCGCTGGCCGATCTTTTGCAGGAGGATGGACTGGAAGTAGGTGCTCACCATATTGACGGCCAGGGTAAAGGCGTACAGCGCCACCCAGCGCAGCAGGACGGGGGGCTGGAAGCTGTCCTTGATCAGATCCTCCACCCGGCCGATGATCAGGGGAGAGGCCAGGTCGGCGGCGATGGACAGCAGCATGATGGCCAGCACCAGGGCGAACTGCTTTTTGTAGGGGGCGGCGTATTTCATGAGCCGCCGGACGATCTCCCCGTCGGGGATGGAGCGGTCGCGATCCGGGGCGGTTTTGGAGCGGCGCTCCCGCAGCCAGGCCAGCAGGAAGATCAGGGAAAAGGCGCCCACCACCGCGCCCACAAAGAGAATTGGAAAGTATTCACGCATTGTGCCGGGCCCCCTCCTCCTCCAGTTTTTGCAGCTCCACCATCCGGCGGTAGGCAGGGCAGGTCTCGCACAGCTGGGCGTGGGTTCCCACGGCGGTGACCGCCCCGTCCTCCAGGAAGATGATCTGATCCAGCCCCTCCACGGTGGATATCCGGTGGGCGATGAGGATGGTGGTGCGGCCCTGGCGGGTTTTTGCCAGGTTATCCAGGATGGCCCGCTCGGTCTGGGTGTCCACAGCGGACACGGAGTCGTCCAGAATGAGGATGGGCGCGTCCTTGATCAGGGCCCGGGCGATGGAGATGCGCTGCTTCTGGCCGCCGGACACGGTGACGCCCCGCTCTCCCAGCACGGTGTCGTAGCCCAGGGGG
>CAYXIN010000046.1:0-14115 GCA_964465395.1 uncultured Oscillospiraceae bacterium
GTATCAAGAATGTTGATGCAGAAGCCGTCATACTGGAACTGCATCACCGAGGAGGTGACGGAAATGCCGCGCTGCTTCTCGATCTCCATCCAGTCGGAGACGGCGGCACGGGCATTCTTCTTGCCCTTGACCGCGCCGGCCTGCGCAATGGCTCCACCGTAGAGCAGGAATTTCTCGGTCAGAGTCGTCTTGCCCGCGTCGGGGTGTGAGATGATGGCGAAGGTTCGGCGGCGATTGATCTCCTGTTGTAAAGTTGACATATAATTCCTCCTGTTAAAGCAGACCGGGCTTTGTGGTCTGCCGCGCGCGAAGCGCGAAATGTGAACCGGTCCTCATACCGGTCTGGCGGATTCGTTTGCCGGTCACTAGGGAGGGCTGACATACTGACACATCGGCGGTTCCTCGCTCTTCTGAAATTTAGTCTATTCTATCACAGGCCATGCATAAATTCAAGCCCGTGCCGCGCTTTCTTGCTCCACAGCGGGCCACGGCTGCCAAATAACGCAGCCGCCCGCTATTGACAAGTGCAGATTTTCGCGCTATAGTTATATAATGTATGTTTTTACGCAATTACGAGTCAGAAAAAGGAGTTCCCTGTATCCCATGAAAATTCAGCTATCCGACCACTTTACCTACCGCAGGCTGCTGCGTTTCACCCTGCCCTCCATCGTCATGATGATCTTCACCTCCATTTATGGCGTGGTGGACGGCTTTTTCGTCTCCAACTTTGTCGGCAAGGTGCCCTTCACGGCGGTGAACCTGATCTACCCCTTCCTGATGGTGCTCGGCGCCGTGGGCTTCATGTTCGGCACCGGCGGCAGCGCCCTGATTGCCATCGCCATGGGCGAGGGACGACCGCAGCGCGCGCGTGAGCTGTTCTCGCTCTTTGTTTATGTCTCCGCCGCCGTGGGTGTGGTGCTGGCCATTCTGGGCTTTGTTTTCATCCGCCCGATTGCGCAGCTCATGGGCGCAGAGGGTGAGCTGCTGGAAAACTGCGTGCTCTATGGCCGCGTCCTGCTGCTGTCGCTTCCGGCCAATATGCTGCAAATGGAGTTCCAGAGCTTCTTTGTCACGGCGGAGAAGCCGCAGCTCGGCCTTTGGGTCACGGTGGCCTCCGGCCTGAGCAATATGCTGCTCGATGCGGTGCTGGTGCTTCTGCTGCCGATGGAATACAAGCTGCTCGGGGCGGCGGCAGCCACGGCTGTCAGCCAGCTTGTGGGTGGTCTGGTGCCGCTGTTCTACTTCGCCCGGCCAAATTCCAGCCTTCTGCGCCTGACGCGACTGAAATTCGACGGCCGCGCGCTGCTCAAGTGCTGCACCAACGGCTCCTCTGAGCTGCTTTCCAACATCACGATGTCTCTGGTCAGTATGCTCTACAACATCCAGCTCATGAAATACGCCGGGCAGGATGGCGTGGCGGCCTATGGCGTGCTGATGTATGTGAACATGATCTTCCTTGCCGCCTTCATCGGCTATTCCGTCGGCACGGCGCCGGTGATCGGCTATCACTATGGCGCCGCGAACCACACAGAGCTGCGCGGTATCCTGCGCAAAAGTCTGGTCATCATCGGCGTGCTTTCGCTGGCGATGCTTGGTGCGGGTGAGCTGCTTGCGCGGCCGCTGTCGCTGATTTTTGTCAGCTATGATCCGGCGCTGCTGAAGCTGACGCTGCGCGGCTTTGCGATTTTCTCCTTCTCCTTCCTTTTCGCGGGAATTGCAATCTTCGGCTCCTCCTTCTTCACCGCGCTGGGCAACGGCCTGATCTCGGCGCTGATTTCCTTCCTGCGCACGCTGATTTTCCAGATTGCTGCGGTGCTGATTCTGCCGCTGCTGTTCGATATCGACGGCATCTGGTCCTCCGTTGTGGTGGCGGAGCTGATGGCCGCCATGCTGAGTCTGATCTGCCTGCTGGCAAACCGCAGACGCTACCACTATTGATGGATCACAAAAAGGCAGACACATGGAACGCACCATGTGTCTGCCTTTTTCTGTTTGGATTTATCCCATGGCCAGCGACAGCTCAGCAAAGCGCCAGCCGTCCGGGAACAGGGGCAGCACCGGGTGGAGCGAGTCGGCCACCAGAAGCAGCGTCTCCCCCGAGGGAGCCAGCAGCACCTTGTAATCCTCCGCAATCACAGCGGAAGCCTCAAACGCCTCCTGATCTTCCCCATTCAGGAGCATCAAATCCAGATGCAGCGAGCTGGCATTCTCCATCGTCGTCTCGAGATACCACCAGCCCTGCCACTCGGCCTGCACCGTGGTATCGTCGCCGTGGAAGCACTCCAGCACCACCTCGCCGTCATAGTTATGGGCGGCGTTGGGATAGAAGTGCAGGAAATAGCTGAGGCGGGTGCCATCGGTGGTGCGAATCCACCAGCTCATGCCCTCAAAAACATCCGTTCCGGCCAGGCTCGTCTCCAGCGGCCCAAGCCAGCCCTCGTTGAGCCAGCCGCTGAGATCAAAGCGCATCATCTCATACGCAGAGGTAAAATCCCAGGAGAGAAGCTGCCGCTCCTCACCAATGAGCAGCTCGGGATAGTTCGCGCCGTCCAGCCGCGCCTCCCACTGGTAGGCGGTGCCGTCGGGGGTGGTGATCGAGACGATGGTGTCCGTAATCATCCCCTCCCCGTCCCGGCTGCAAAACAGCAGGATGGGGTCGCCATGGCCCGCCTCATAAAGCACCTCGCCATCGAGCGTTTGGGCCGTAATGGTATCGCCATAGTCCCCACCGACGATGCAGTAGAGATGCCCCTGCGTGCCGATGGTATGCGCTTCGTCGATCTCCAAAAGGAAGGGATAATAGGTGCCCAGATCGCGGGCGCAGAATTCAAACCACTCCGCGTAGGTCATATCCCCCGGAAAATAGGAGCCGAGATAGGCAACGCCAAACACCGCCCCGGCCTGGGCAATTTCCTCCCGGATTACATCGATGGAGATGCCCGCCTCATTGGAGAACTGCTGCCCGGCAAGACCCTGCTCCTCCGTGGGGAGCGTCTCATCGGAGGAGGCATCGTCGCTCTCCTGCGTTTCTTCATCGTTGGAGGCCCCGGCCTCTGCCGTGTCGTCCCCGTTGAGCGTGCCATCGCCCGGCCCGAAGTCCATGGAGAACTCACAGGCACACAGGCTCAGTGTCAGAGCCAGCATCAAAAGCAATGCCAAAAATTTTTTCATTTCTATTCCTCCTCAGAATTTTCCGCTGCTGCCGCCGGAGGGACTGCCGCCCCCGCCGCTGCGCTGATTGCGTTCGATCCGCCGCCTGCTCTCGGTGCGGTGGGTGAAGTGGTCAAACTGCTCGGTCAGGCTCAGATTTCCGGCATACGCGGCGGCATTGGTCTTTTTCCGGACGGTTTTCATCCGTCCGGCCATGACTGCGCAGGCGACTGCGGCGATGGCCAGCGCGATGACCCAGGAAATCAGGATCCGGGGCATCGGGCTTTTCTTCACGGGCGAACCGGCTGCCGCCTTTTCCAGATAGCGGTCGCAGGTCTGAAGATACGCCTCAAAGCCACCCTCCCAGTCGTCACTGCCAAGCTCATCCAGGAAGGCGTCCTCCAGCTTTTGGATGGCATATTCGTTGAAGGCATACACCGCCTCATCCCCATAGCAGTACAGGGCATAATCCCGCTCGGCCATGCTCAGCAGGAGCAGAATGCCGCTCTGATTCTCCCCCGCACCCAGAGAATTGTCATGATAGAAGGTATAGGCGGCGTCGTAAGGCCCGGAGGGGTCAAGCTGCCAGTAGTCCTCCACAATAGCGATATAAACGCCCACGCCATACTCCCGGGTGATGCGCTGCGCCTGCTCCTCCAGACGCTGGAGCTGTGCCTCATCCAGAAGCACCGCCTCATCCGTCACGCAGGGAAGCGTGACATCCTGGGCGCACACGCTGACGGAAAGCAGGAAAAGAATGCACAGGACGCTCAGAAGTGCTGCGATTGTTCGTTTCATTTCCACACCCTCCTTATGCCAGCAGCAGCGCCAGCGCTGTGCCGATGGCCATCAGGGGCAGGGCAATCCCGGCGAACCAGGCCGCCAGCTTCCCCTTGCTCACCGGCAGGTCACCGACCAGCTTGCCAGTCTGTCCGTTCATGGCGAACAGGAAATTTTTCCCGTTCCATTTGGTCGAGAGCATCCACACCGGCATCAGCGCATAGTGCACCCTGCCCCGCTGGAGCTGAATGTTGTGCCGCTCCGGGACGCAGGTGGTATAGCCCCTGACTGTGCCGGCCAGCGCCGACAAAAGGGTCTTTTCGCAGCGCGCGTCGGCGCGGCTGCTGCTCTCCTGCGCGGAAACATCGTACTTATCCGCCAGAAAGCCGGGCAGATAGGCCATGGAGAAGGGCTTGAGCTGAGAATAGTCAAAGGGCTCAATGGAATCCATATAGTCATCCGGCATTTTGCTGGAGGCATCCACGGGAATCTTCTCAAAATCCATAGAGCCCGCGCGCAGCACGTCAAAATGCTCCGTCTCCGTCACCTCATACTCACCCATGGTGTGGCGGTGTATGCGCGTGGCGTGATAGCTGACGCTGCCCTCTGCCTGCCCGTCGAACATCCAGAAGGGAACGTAGACGCCCTGAATTTTTTCGATATGATTGCCGTCGGTGAAAGCGGAGGGCAGGAGGCGCTTGCCCTGATAATGCCGCTTGAGCGCTTTGACGGCATCCTCCTTCCCCAGCTTGAAGGGAAGCACATAGTCGGGCTTAAGTCCCCCGGAAAACTGCCCTGGCACCACCGTAGGGTTGCCGCAGTAGGGGCAGGCTGTTGCGGCGGTGCTTTCCTCGCAGACCAGCTCTGCGCCGCAGGAGGGGCAGAGGTAGGACTTCATGCCCTTGCCGTCTGCGCCCCAGTCCTCGTTCAGACCGGAGGCGTCCCAGGCGCCGTCCGCTGACTGTCCGGCGGCTTCGGCATGAGCAGCCTCAGCGTAGGCGGCCTCGGCCTGCGCGTTCTTCTCGGCGTAGAGTGCCTCAATTTCGGCCACGTCGAAGCGCGAGCCGCAGTATTCGCACACCAGCTTGCCGGAGGCGCCATCAAAGTGCAGTCCACCGGTACAGGCCGGGCATTGATAGTTGGTTACCTGTGTTGGCATAGAATCCCTCATTTCCAATAAAAGGTCTGTGCCGCGTCGAAAGTGGGACGGCAGGGCGCGGTGATGTCACACGCGCGCCCCGCCTGTCTGACTCAGGGACGCGGCGTGCCACAGAACTCGCAGAATTTCCCGCCGTTCTGCGCGCCGCAGCCGGGGCAGACCCAGGGGCCTGCGGCCGGGGCAGCGGGTGCGCTCTGCGCAGGTGCGGCGGCCTCGGCAGTGGCCTGCGCGCGGAGCTGCTGCACACACTGGCAGATCTCGTCTGCCATGTTGTAATACTTTCGGCAGCTGGGATAATCCATGGGATCAAAGCCGCCGCGCGCGAAATTGCTGCCCGTGCGCTGGAAGGTGCCTGCAAAGCCGCTTGCAGGCATCGGCGTCATCTCGACCGCGCTGCTGTTG
Source organism: uncultured Oscillospiraceae bacterium (assembly GCA_964465395.1). GTDB lineage: Bacteria > Bacillota > Clostridia > Oscillospirales > Oscillospiraceae > JAZOXB01. The sequence continues at coordinate 5,492 of CAYXIN010000046.1, forward strand.
AGCCGGAAGCGCATCTCGTCAAAATAGGGGCTTCTGACAGAAATGATGATGTAAAAAACATAGGAATACTCATATCTCGGCGGATTATAGGAGACCTTCTTGCCATCCGGCCCATCGCGCTTGAGCTCGTCGCGATCCTCCTTGATGTCCATCCGACAGCCAGTGATGGCGTCAAAGTCCAGAATGTCGGGGTTGGTCTCCGCAAGATCGCTTGCGCTTGTGACTGTCAGCCAGTGATTCCGCTCATCGAGCAGAACCTTTGTAAATTCGCCCATCGAGCGCGTCACGGTGAACTGCGCGGCACGGCCGCGGTTTTCCTCGCGATATTGTAGCTGCTGCCTGATTTCGTCCACGGTGGAATGCCGCCGCTCCTCAAACCAGGGCGAGAGCTTTTTCGCGCAGTTTTTGCAGAGGTTGCCGTCTTCCAGCTTGCGGTTGCCGAGCAGACCGATCTTATCGCCGCAGACGTCGCAGTATTTTTTATCAAAAAGTCCCATATTGTTCCTCCTCTGGGGCCCGATGCACCGCAGTGCCGGGTCTGGTGTCCGGATGATACGCTGCTTCGGAAAACGCCGGGTTTTCCATGCCGCCCCTGTCTGTGACGCGCCTGGTCACAAAATGGTGAAAAAGGAGCACGCCAATTCCCACCAGAAGCGCAAGGAGGAGCAGAATAATCAGCAGCTTCTTCATTCTTATTTCACGTCACTGTCATCGAAGGGGTCGCCGCACTCCGGGCAGAATTTCGGCGGTCTGGTGGGGTCGGCAGGCTTCCAGCCGCACTTGTCGCACTGATACTGCGGCACCCCGGCGGGCTTCTTCGCGCCGCACTCGGAGCAGAACTTGCCGCGGTTCACCGCGCCGCAGGTGCAGGTCCAGCCCTCCGGCTGCAGCTCCGGCTTTTTGGTGCCGCACTCGGGGCAGAATTTGCCCTGAATGCCGCTCTTGCCGCAGGTGCAGGTCCAGCCTTCCGCGGCGGGTGCGGCAGCCGGGGTGGGCTGCTGCGCCTGCTGCTGCATTTGCTGCTGCCCCATCTGGTAGAGATTCTGCGCGGCGCCGAAGCCACCGCCGCCGCCCATCATGCCACCGGCCATGCCCATGCCCATGAAGCCCGTCATCGCACCGGCAGTGTTGTTTGCGGCAGCGCCCATGGCGCTGGCTGTGGCCTCGGTCATGCGACCGGCCATCATATACGGGTTGGAGCCGACAGTTGCCGCGTCCTCCAGCTCGTTGATCTTCTTCATATCCGCCTCGGTCAGCGTGATGGGGTTCAGGGAGATTTTCTCAATGGAAATGCCCCGCTCGCCCCAGCTTGCGCCAAGCTCGGCGTTCATGGCGGCCTTCAGCTCCTTCGCCTTTGCGGGAAGCTGCGCCGGGCGAAGCTCCTGCTCAGACAGCGCGCCCACAGCGGGTTGCAGCGCATCAATGAAGTCGGCCTTAAGCTGGCCGTCGATCAGCTCGCGGGTACACTCATCGGCCACATTTCCGGCCAGACGGGTATAGAAGCGCAGCGGGTCGGAGATGACGTAGGTATAGACGCCGTTGAAGCGGAGGTTGACGGTGCGGCTCATGCCGATGCGCTTATTGACCACCTCGAACATGATCGGCGCCGGTGTGCCGAATTTGTTGTCCAGAATTTCCTTGGTGTTAAAATAGTAAATCCGCTGATCCTTCGGCGTCTCTCCACCAAAGGTAAAACGCTTGCCAATGGTCTTGAAGGTATCCACAATGCTCTGGCCCAGCTTGCCGCTGAACAGCGAGGGCTCCGTGGAGCTGTCATAGGTAAATTCGCCGGGCTCTGCGCAGAATTCCGTCACCTTGCCCTGATCCACCAGAATCATGCACTGGCCGTCGGCCACGGCAATGACGGAGCCGTTGGTAATCACATTTTCCGATCCCTTGTAGTTGCTGCTGCGGCCGGAGACCCGTTTTTGTCCCTTGCGCATCAGCACATTGCCGGGCAGCGCGTCGCAGTAGAAATATTCCTTCCACTGGTCGGCCATTACGCCGCCGACAGAGCCAAGTGCAGCTTTAATCAGTCCCATAAGTTACTCTCCTTTTTCATTACGCCCACGGATCTTCCGAGGCGGGAATGCGAATGCCGCTGAGAATGCTGGAATACTCCCACAAAAACCACTCGCCGGTGGACGCCTTCTGGCGCAGCTTGATGGGGCGGGGGGAGTCCGCGCCGGTCGTGCGGAGGAAGAAGCGCCGATAACCGGCCTCAACATCCTGCGGCCTGGGGTCATCGAGAACATTCAGCACACAGGGGGCTGCGGGTGTGTAGCCATTCTGCGGCGTGGCGCCCTCAAAGTAGGCCAGCGGCAGATAGGCCTTGCCCCGCAGACGGTCGCGGAGAAACTGCGCGTCATAAGGCGTCATGGGACGGGGGCCGCGCAGAAGGTCCATGGCCCGGATGCCCTCATCCCGGTTTTGGTCGAAAAGCCTGACCGCGCACAGAAACAGCGCGCATACGCCCTGCGGCGTTTGCCGGAGTTCGGCGGCCAGCGCCTCGAACTCAGACAGGGCGGTGGGAATACGATCAATGGTGATCTGCATGTGTTTCCTCCTTTTCTTACCTCAAATTGTTTTTACCACAGTGGGGACAGTAGCGTGCGTCCTCGCGCAGCACAGTCCCGCAGCGGGTGCAGCGGGGATGCCGCTGCTCATACCAGCACAGAAGCGTCCGCTTCGGCAGCGTCCTGCCGCAGAAGGGGCAGGTGCGCCCGCCGTCTGTGACAAGGCTGCTGCAATGGGGACACAGCCGCGTTCTGCGCATGATGCCCGGGCCAAAGCCAAACTGCGCAAGCTGCTCAAGCCGGTGCTTCTGCGCCATAGGCATCCACTCCTTCGTAATACAGCGGCCTTGCGCAGGCCGGGCAGCTTCGGCTTCCCGCCGGAACCCGCACACCACAGAATTTGCAGTAGCGCGCCTCGCACTCAAAGGGTGCGCATTCGATGCATTCCAGCACCTCGGGGTTAAAGGCAACGTCAAAGACCCAGCGGCCGCATTTCTGACACTGGTTAAACTGGCTGCGTCCCTCGCGCGCCCAGGCCAGCAGGAGCGCCTGCTCCGGGGTATCTGCCTGATAGACCGCCCGGGTGCAAAGCGCCGCGCCGGTGACGGCACAGAAGAAGCGGTAGCGATTTCCCGCCTCCGCCGGAACGAGGCGGTATTCGGCGGTCAATTTTTTCTCCATTCCTGCGCTCATCCCTTCCTTCGGTTTTTGTTGAAATTCCGGTAGACTGCTGTTATAATAGAACCGATACTATAAAAGAGGAGCGGGCTTCTCCTGCCGGATGTGGGAGTCCCCGCGGGAGGCCCTGCGGCGGCAGGGGGTTCCCTTCTCTTTTTATGGTTCCTGTAAGTCTGATTATAGCACCTATCGCGGCTTTTGTCCCCCTCAAAACCTCTCAAATTGATAGGTCGCGGGGAAATTTTTCCAAAATCAGCCCGGTAGCACGCGGTGGCCAGGCCACCTGGGAGGGAAGCTATGAGAAAACCAATCGCAATGCTTTTGATCGCGCTGACGCTGCTGGCTCTGTTATCCGGCTGCACGGAGCGCACCGCACTCGACCCCGACGAGCCCGTCACCCTGACGATGTGGCATGTCTATGGTGAGCAGGCGGATTCGCCCATGAACCGGCTGGTGGAGGAATTCAACCAGACCGTTGGCCGGGAACGCGGCATTATCATCAATGTGACGCTCATGTCCTCCACCGCGCAGATCGGGGAGAAGCTTCTGGACGCAAAGGCCGGGACGCCGGGTGTGCCGACTATGCCCGATCTGTTCTTTTCGCACAACAACAACGCCGCAGAGCTGGGCAGCGAAATGCTTCTCGACTGGAATACGATTTTTACGGAGGATACGCTCAGCGCCTATATCCCGGAATTTCTGGACGACGGCATAGTGGACGACAAGCTCTGCGTCTTCCCCGTCTCCAAGTCCACGCAGCTTCTTTTCGTCGCCGGGACACAGTTTGACCGCTTTGCCGCCGACACCGGCCTGAGCTATGATGCGCTGGCCACCTGGGACGGCTTCTTTGATGTGGCCGCCCAATACTACGACTGGTCGGGCGGCAAGCCCTTCTGCGCGCTGGACTATCTCATCCGCGCGGTCGAGCTGACCGCCATGGAGCAGGGTGCCCCGGATTTTTACACCGCAGACGGCTGGTACGACTTTGAAAACGAAGCGCTGCGCGATTCCTGGATGGCGTTTGCCGAAAGCTACGCGCAGGGGCATATCATCGTCTCCGACCTCTACTCCAACACGCAGGTCATGACCGGCGAGGTCGTGGCGGGGCTTGGCTCCACGGCGTCCATCCTGTACTACAATGATACGGTCACCTACCCGGATAATACCTCCGAGCCGATGGATCTGCATGTGCTGCCCATGCCAACCGCCAGGGACAGCGCGCCCCTTGTGACCCAGGCAGGCGTCGGTCTCTGCGCCACAAGGACGACCGCGCAGAAGGCCGAGGCTGCGGCTGTTTTTGCCCGCTGGCTGACAGAGCCCGCGCGCAATCTCTCCTTCTGCGTCAGCGCGGGCTATATGCCCGTCACACAGGAAGCCTTTGACCAGATCGAAAGCTACGAATTCTCCTCGGAGTCGTATCGCCGGCTGTATACCACGCTGCGTTCTGTCAACCAGTCCTCCACCGCAGTGCGCGAGCCCTCCTTCCCCGGCTACTATGCGAGGATCTATGCGCTCTATGACGCGCTGCGCGCGCTGCAAAAGGAGCTGCCCGCGCGCCTGTCCGCCGGGGAGCAGCCCGGGGCGCTGGCCGGGGAGACCTGGGCGATCTTCCGCGCCGTGGAATAGGGCTGCCGTATGATCAAATTCCCCACCCTGACAAAGAAAAAGCAGACCCTCCGCCGCAAGCTCTTTGCCTATATGTTTGCACTCGTGGCGCTTCTGGGTCTGCTGCTCTTTATCGGTCTACTGCTGGTGAACGGCTATTCGGGCTTTCCCCGGCAGACCGCCAACACGCTGCGCTTCCAGGCCGAGGTCTTTGCGCGGCAGGTCACCACGCACTACAGCAATCTGGCCGTCATGGGCATCCAGCTCTCTGAGCGCACGGGTGAATATATAGACCGCTATTTGCAGGAGCAAGACCTGCGCTTTGACATGCTGCGCGACGATCAGACCCACATCGCCGGGGTGCAGGAGGCGCTGATCGACCAGCTCCATCAGAAGCTTCTGGAAACCGATTGCAGCGGCGCATTTATCCTGCTCGATACGCAGGTGAATTCCCGCGTGGAGAATGCCGAGTTTTCCCGCAGCGGCCTGTATTTGCAGCGCAGCAGCCTCGACTCCACCGACACCCGCATTCTGCTCTATCGCGGCCTGACCGAGATTGGCAAGCGCCACGACGCCATGCCCCACCGAAAGTGGCGGCTGGAATTTGACACCGCGCAGTTCCCCGGCTACACCCAACTGCGCGCGGACGCCGCGCTACCGCTGACGCAGAGCTATCGCCTGACGGACGTCGTCACCCTGCCCGGCACCAGTGAGCGGGTCATGCTGCTTACGGTTCCGGTTTTCGGCGGGGATGGCACCTGCTATGGCCTGTGCGGTCTGGAGCTCAGCGAAAGCTACTTCAAGTATGTTTTCGCCCAGCCCTCTGAGCTGAACCGCGCCGTTTTCTGCCTGAGCAGGGGCGAACAGGGCATGACCGCGGCGCAGCAGAGCCTCAGCGCGGGCATTCTGGATGACTACTATCTGGCGCCGCAGGGCCAGTTTCGCACGGAGCGCTTCGGCAGCGGTCTGTTCTCCTGCCAGAGCGAGGAGGCAGCCTATGTTGGCGTGATCCAGACGGTGTGCCTCTGTCCAGGTGGAGAGCTGTATTCCGTCAGCGCGCTGATGCCAAAGCAGGACTATAACAGGCTGGCTGTGAAGAATGGGCTGAACCTTGCACTGCTGCTGGGCGTTCTGACAGCCTTCGCCGCGCTGTGCTGCCTCTATTTCAGCAAGCGCTATCTCCGCCCCCTGAAGCAGAGCATCGACCAGATTCACCAGAAGGAATACGCCACGGCCAGAAGCCGTGTCGCGGAGATTGAGGATCTTTTTGCATTTCTGGCGGAGCAGGACCGGCAGCGCGAGGCGGCGCTGGCCGCCGTCCAGCAGGAAAAGGTCTCCGTCGAGGCTGAGCTTGCGCAGATTCAAAATGAGCGCCAGCAGGATAAGCAGGCGCTTCAACGTCTGGCCTACTCCCGCAAGACAGAGGTCGATCCGGAGGATTATGAAAACTTCCGGCGCGGCATTCAGGATCTGACCGCCACCGAACGTCGGGTGTTTGACTATTACCTTGCGGGGAAATCCTTCCGGGAGATCACAGAGCTCATGGGCGTGAAGGAATCCACCGTGCGTTTTCACAACCGCAATATTTACGTCGCGCTGGGGGTCAACTCCCTCAAGCAGCTTCTGCGCTATGCCGCAATTATGGCGCAGGATGAGCAGTCTCCCGCCACCGCCATGGATTGAGTCCCGGCTTACCCGCCAGGGCTGCGAAAAAAGAGCGAACTGATGGAATCCAAATCAGTTCGCTCTCTTTTTATTCGTATTGTAACAGGCTGCGCCATATCAGTCTGTTTGCTTTTCGAATTGATAATAGTGGCACAGACAGCAGCGCCGCATCGGTTGGATTTCCTTCCAAACAGTGCATCGATGCTCACCCCAAACGCATCGGCAAGCGCAGGAAGCATCGTCGTATCCGGGAGGGAGACGGCCGTTTCCCATTTACTGATTGTCTGATACTGAACCCCCAGACGCCCCGCGAGCTGCGCCTGGGTCATGCCCCTGGCCACGCGGAGTCTGCGAACGGAAGCTGCAAGCGCATTGGTGATTGTGATTGCTACCGTAAACAGCACGCTAAAGGTAAGCGGCGAAGTATCGAAATTTGGCGCAGATATTCCGGTGTCCGCCATGGGCGTCGTGATGAAGGTCAGCCAGATTATGACGTCCGTCGTGCTGGGTCTTGCCTCCGGCATTTTGCCTGTTATCAGCTACAACAATGTGCTGTGGGCCGGCCCAATTTCTGACGGCGGCGCATGTGTCGCATCCCTGATTGCCCTGACATTGTATTGGAAAAATCGAATCTATTATCTCTCTTTATATACGTTCTTAATTTCTTATTCTCTTCAAACGATGCAACATGAATTTGTCATTTTATGTATCTCGACTTATGATAAGTAACCTGCCCCTCCGGGTTGTCCATTTCTTGCTGGAATCTATCAAGGAGGGATGTTTATGAGTGAAACGCTTGGTATGTTGACAGTCTTTTTTGAAGAGCCGTTTTGGGTCGGCATATTTGAAAGAATGGAGCAAGGAAAGCTCTCTGTCTGCAAGGTGACCTTTGGCGCAGAGCCAAAGGATTATGAGGTGTGGGAGTTTATCCTTCGCCATTGCCGAGATTTGAAATTCAGCCCGGCGATAAAAGCGGAGTTGAAACAGTCCGCTGATAACCCAAAACGCCGACAGCGCAATATAAAAAAGCAGCTTCGGAATGTGGGTGTTGGCACAAAATCACAGCAGGCATTGGCCGCACAGCGTGAAGTATTGAAAACGGAGCGTAAAAAAGCCAGCAAGGAACAGCGTGAGGCTGAAAAACGGCGGAAGTTTGAACTAAAGCAGTAAAAACGGAAAGAACAGCACAAAGGGCATTGAGTGTATTACTGAAAATGACGAAACAGAGCCAATGCGTCAGACAACAGCTCCGCCATTTCCTCCGGTGTCTTTTTATCATGCAACTCCAGCCATAGCCGTATGACATTGTAGTGCTCGATGCTGATGGTCATCATAAAAACACGTTCGGTTTCTTCATCATCGCAGAATGAACCTCCCCATATTTCATCCCTACCAGCAGCAAGCTGCTTGTCAAAAAATCGATCAATAGATGATCCAGATGATTCCGTTTCAGACATTGAAAAAACGCCAAATGCTGATTTACAAAATCAACGATCGCAACTGCCAGATGCTCTCTCGTTTTTACCGGTAGGCGTTTGAGCGCAGCAATATAATCAGGGAATATGCGCACAAGTAGATAAGTGATTATATCTTGCTTGTTCTCAAAAGCTCTGTAAAATGTTCGCCGCGAAAGATCAGCCTTTTGTGCGATCTCAGATACAGTGATACTGTCATAGTCTTTCTTTTGCAGCAAGGAATAGAAAGCATCCGCTATCCATTCCTTGCTGATTTCCTTTTGCCGCTCCTGATGTGTCATAATACCCTCCTGTCACAAAAAACGATTGTTGTAGCACTTGCAGCGGAAGCATTGAAGAAATCTTGCTTTTATTATACAATAGATGCTGTGATGGCACAAGTGTGACATCTAAATTTTGTGAGCAGACATGCGACGCAAATATAGTTTTATGGAACGATACATGCGCAGATACACAATGCTTTGTTGCGTGTTTTGACAGGAGGAATAGAAATGAAAGTTGTTTATCGTGACGGTATGATTGCCGAATGTCCCAAGGAGGACGAACTGCATGTTCTGCGGCATACCGCCGCACATATTCTGGCACAGGCCGTAAAACGCCTGTATCCATACGCACGATTTGCGTATGGCCCCAGATGCGAATTGTCAAGGACTTTTTAATCAAGTTTACAAAAAAGTCACATCTT
>CAYXIN010000047.1:0-13872 GCA_964465395.1 uncultured Oscillospiraceae bacterium
AATAGATTTCTACCAAAGACTAAAATCAATTTTGCGCATAACTCTTGACACTACCAATTCTAATATTTCTGATTCATATTCTTTTATGTGACGATAACTTCTTGCCATAAAAAATCCTCCTATAGTAGTTGTTTTAATTCTACCATAGGAGGTCTCTTTTTTCTATTGTCCGTTTTTACTGGACTTGTGCAAATTCGGCAGCAGCCTGTTTGCTGTGTCAGCCATCCTGGTTGACCGTCTCAAAGTAGCCCTCGGCGTCTGCGGGAATGGGCTCACCCTTCAGACAGGCCTCAAACTGGAGGCGGGACATGCTTTCGTGCTCCAGAAGGTATTGCGCGACCTCGGAGAGCTTCTCCATATGCTCGCGCAGGAGCTGCGTGCATTGCGCATAGGCCTGGTCAATGATCTGCTTCATCTCGCCGTCGATCTCGCCCGCGGTGCGCTCGGAATAGGCGCGGGTGCGCTCATAATCGCGGCCGACAAAGATTTCGTCGCCATCGTCATAGGAAAGCGCACCGATGTGCCGACTCATACCAAATTTGGCAACCATGTTGCGCGCCAAATGGGTCGCGCGCTCCAGATCATTGGAGGCGCCGGTCGAGACGTCGTCAAAAACAAGCTCCTCCGCGACGCGGCCGGCCAGCAGCACCGCAATGCGCTCGCGCATCTCGTTGCGCGTCTGGTGCAGGCTGTCCTCATCGGGCAGGTGAATGGTCATGCCCAGCGCGCTGCCGCGCGGCATAATGGTGATGCGGTGTACCGGGTCCTGCGTCGGCAGGTAGTGGGTCACAAGTGCATGACCGGCCTCATGAATCGCCGTGATTCTGCGGTCGCGGGGATTGCACATCAGGTGAGGCTTCTCCGGCCCGGCGATGACCTTCAGCATGGCCGTTTCAAGGGCCTTCATGGTAATCACAGGCCAGGCGTTGCGCGCTGCGCAGAGCGCGGCCTCGTTGAGCAGATTTGACAAATCCGCGCCGGTGAAGCCGGCGGTTGCGCGGGCGATGGTGGTGTAGTTGACGTCCTCCGCCATGCGCTTGTTTTTCGCGTGGACACGCAGAATGGCCTCGCGGCCCCGGACATCGGGCGCGTCCACATAAATCTGGCGGTCAAAGCGGCCGGGACGCAGCAGGGCGGGGTCAAGAATATCCTGCCGGTTGGTGGCGGCCATGACAATGACGCCCTCGTTGGACTCAAAGCCATCCATCTCCACAAGGAGCTGGTTGAGCGTCTGCTCACGCTCGTCGTGTCCGCCGCCGAGTCCGGCCCCTCTGCGGCGGCCGACTGCATCAATCTCGTCAATGAAAATGATGCTGGGGGCGCAGCGCTTGGCCTGGTCGAACAGGTCGCGGACGCGGCTGGCGCCGACGCCGACATAAAGCTCCACAAAATCCGAGCCGGAAATGGTCAGGAACTGCACCTCGGCCTCGCCCGCCACAGCGCGCGCGAGCAGGGTCTTGCCGGTACCCGGCGGGCCGACGAGCAGCACACCCTTCGGAATGCGCGCGCCCAGCGCGCGGTATTTCTCCGGCTCACGCAGGAAATCAACGATCTCCTGCAACTCGGCCTTTTCCTCATCGGCTCCGGCAACATCGTCGAAGGTGACGCGGTGCGAACCGGCGCCGACGCGGATGTTGGCCCGGCCAAATTTCAGGCCGGCGTTGTTGGCGTTATTGTTCGCGCGTGAGAAGAGCCAGACCATCACCAGCACCAGAATCAGGCCGCCGCCCAGATAGAGCAGCGCCGTGAGATACCAGGGGGCGGACTTCTGCGGTGCATAGTTATATTCCTCGAGGGCGCCGCTGTGAAGCTGCCGGGTGATGAGGGGGGCCAGATCCTCATAAAAGAGGCTGATGCTTGCCAGCTCATGGCGAACCTCAGTTTCATCCTGATAGGGTGCGCGAAGCTGCATGTAGACGACGCCATCGTCCACGGTGAAGGAACTGACCTGCTCCTTCTCAAAAAGCAGGCGCATTTGCGAATAGCTGATCTGCGTGAGCTTGCTGCCGCCGAAGAGACTGACCAGAAGCCAGATCACCAGCGCCGACAGAAGGACGTAGAGCAGCAGGGTAAAGGGTCTGCGTCGTTGTTCCAAGGTTGTTCTCCTTATTCAGAGTTGTCAGTTTTGCGCTTATCGTACCTCCACGCCGGGCTTTATCACACCGATGTAGGGCAGATTGCGGTAGTAATCCATATAATCCAGACCGAAGCCCACCACAAATTCATTGGGGATGGTAAAGCCGACATAATCGGCATGAATCTCGACCTGGCGGCGGGAGGGCTTATCCAGCAGTGTGCAGATTTTCAGAGAGGCAGGCTGCATGGCCAGAAGATGTTTGCAGACATGGCTGAGGGTGTTGCCGGTGTCGAGGATATCCTCCAGAATCACGACGTGGCGCTCCTTCAGATCGATGGAGACATCCTTCTTCACGGTCAGCACGCCGGAGCTTTCGGTGCTGTTGCCGTAGGAGGAGACAGCCATGAAATCATACTGGCACATCGTATCCACGCATTTGGTCACCTCAGCAAAGAAGTGCACAACGCCGCGCAGCACACCGATGAAAACCGGGCGTTTGTCTGCATAGTCACGGGTCAGCGCTGCGCCCAGCTCACGGATGCGGCGCTGAAGTTCCTCCTCAGAAATCAGAATGTGGTCAATGTCTTGATGCATGATGATTAACTCCTCTTTCTACAGGAAGCGCTGCGGCGCAGCACTCCCCAATTTTCTCTATCGTCAGCTCGAGCGCGCGCTGGCCGGGGGCGGGCAGGGCATCCGGATTGGTGCCCAGGCCCACAACGGCCAGCACCAGGCTGTCCGTGGCCAAAACCGGCATCCGTGCGCGTGCATCGCGCGGAATCTGCCGGGTAATCAGGAGCTTTTTCAGACTGCTGTGGCAGCCGCCGCGCGTGGCGATGCGATCCCCGGGCGCGCGCGGGCGCAGCAGAAAACCGTCCGCCTGTATCATATCATAACGAATTGCAAAATGAAATGGGGAATTTGGAATTTCCGCCGAATTTTCAAGCAGGCGGCAATAAAGCCGCAGGCCAAGCGTCGGCAGCTCCACGCAGGTGGCGTCGGGCGGTACCCGCTGCGCGGGAAAATCCGGCGTCGGCAGCGGGCGCAGCAGCTCCAGCCGCTCGTAGCGCCGGCAGGCGGTCAGCCCGCCGGGAAGCGCGCAGCGCGCGGCGGGCTGCGGATGATGCAGCAGCTCCAGCAGCGCGCGCAGATGCGTCTGCGACAAATCCTGCGGCAGCGCGTCGGCAAGCCAGAGCCGCAGCGCACGGCTGCGCAGTGCAACCGGCGCTTCCAGCAGCACGGGGCAGCGCAGCGCGCCGTCGGGGGTGCGCGCCTGCGCCAGAAGCTGCATCGCCTGCGCTTGCAGGCACGCCTCGTCCTCGCGCAGCAGACCGGCGCAGGCGCTCAGCCGCCGCGCAAAGTCCGGCGCAAGCGCGTCGAGCTGCGGCATGATGCCGTGGCGCAGGCGGTTGCGCAGCGCGGCGTCCTCCTGATTGCTGGAATCCTCCACCCAGGGAAGCGCGCGTGTGCGCAGATATTCGCGCAGCTCTTGCCGCGTTACGGTTAGAAGCGGCCGGATAATGCGCCCTCTGCGGGGCGGAATGCCGCACAGCCCGCGCAGCCCGCTGCCGCGCAGCAGATGCAGCAGCATGGTTTCGGCGTTGTCGTCGGCGTGGTGCGCCGTGGCGATGCGGTCGCCCTCAAGTGTGTTGAGAAAGTCATAGCGCAGGATGCGGGCCGATTCCTCGAGCCCCCTGCCGCTGCACGCGGCATAGGCGGCCACGTCGCCGCGACCGACTTGCAGGGGAATTGCGCGGGCGGCGCAAAAGTCGCGGACGAAGCGCTCGTCGCGCTCGGACTCCTCGCCGCGAAGCTGGTGATTGAAGTGCGCGGCGCTGACATGCAGCGTGGGCTCCAGCTCCCGCAGCAGACAGAGCAGCGCGATGGAATCCGCCCCGCCGGAGACTGCGCAGACCACATGCTGGCCGGGCTGAAAAAGGGACTGCCCACGGCAGAAGTCACGTACCTGCCGCAGCAGCGGCTCAGCCATCGCTGTGCCGCCACTCCCGGTCGGCAAAGGTGGTGAACTGCGGCAGCCATTGCAGCTCGACGGTTCCGGTTTCGCCGTGACGATTCTTGGCGACAATGCACTCGGCCACATTCTGTAGCTCGGTATCCTTATTATAATAGTCCTCGCGGTAGATGAAGAGCACCTCGTCGGCGTCCTGCTCAATGGCGCCGGACTCACGCAGGTCGGAGAGCATCGGGCGCTTATCCTGTCGGCTCTCATTTGCACGCGAAAGCTGAGAGAGACAAAGAACGGGGACGTTCAGCTCCTTGGCCATGATTTTCAGGGAGCGCGAGATGTCGGAGACGACCTGCTGGCGGTTTTCGCCGCCGGAACTGCGGGTTCCGGCTGAGGTCATCAATTGCAGATAGTCAATGACGACCAGAGAGAGATCCTCGACGCGGCGCAGCTTGGCGTTCATCTCCGCGACAGTGATAGCGGGGTTGTCATCGATGCGCAGATCGGTCTGCGAGAGCGCGGAGGCGGCGATGCCGACCTTGCTCCAGTCGTCTACGCTGAGCTGACCGGTGGTCAGCTTTTTGTTGTCCACAAAGCTTTCGTTTGAAAGCAGACGGGTCACGAGCTGTGTCTTGGACATTTCCAGTGAGAAAAAGGCGACGGTGCGCTTGGGATATTTTTTCGCGACATTCAGCGCGATGTTCAGCGCCAGAGAGGTTTTGCCCATGCCGGGGCGGGCGGCCAGCAGCATCAGGTCGGATTTGTTCAGACCGCTGATGAATTTGTCCAGATCGCGCAGCCCCGTGGAGATGCCGGAAATATCGCTGCCGCTCTCGGCCAGCTCGGAAAGGCGGTCGAAGACCTTCAGCAGGACGGTTCCGACGTGCTCCAGCGAGTCGTTGGTGTTGCCGCGGCGAATGGCGTAGATTTTTTTCTCCACAGCCTCCAGGATGTCCTGCGCGGTGCCGACGCCCTGGTAGACGGTCTCCACAATCTCGGAGGCCGCCGACGACAGACCGCGCAGCAGACCCTTGTCATGCACAATCTGCGCGTAGCGTTTGGCGTTGGCCGCCGTGGGCGTGACCTCCATGAGCTGCATCAGGTATTTGGTTGAGGTCTGCTCATCATAGACGCCGCGTTCGCGCATTTTGTCCAGCACCGTGACCGGATCGATGACCTGTGAGAAGCTGAACATCTCATAGATCGTCTCATAGATATCCCGGTTGGTTTGCAGGTAGAAATCCTCCGGGCGCACAAGCCCGATGATGTCATTGATACAACGGCTGTCGATGAGCATGGAGCCCAGCACAGACTGCTCCGCCTCCAGAGAGTGCGGTGCCTGGCGGGATAACAGGTCATCCATGAAAACAAACCTCCTTTGCGATGGTGCGTCCTCCGCCGGACGCGGGGCGCAGCGCTGCGCCGATCAGAGCTCCCGGATTGTCAGCTTGAGGTCGGCAGTGATCTCGTAGCCCAGCTTGCATTTGACGGTGTAGCTGCCGACGGTTTTGATCTGCTCATCCAGGACGATCTTGCGCTTGTCGATGCTGATGCCGTGCTCCTGCTTCAGGGCGTCTGCAATCTCCTGCGTTGTGACGGAGCCAAAAAGACGGCCCGCGCCGCCGCCCTTGGCGGTGACGGTGACGGTGAGGCTCTTGAGGCGGTTGGCAATGGCGAAGGCCTCCTCGCGCTCACGCTGGCGCTTTTCCTGCTGCGCCTTGTCGGTCATGCGCATGGTGTTGATGTGGTCGGCGGTCGCCTCGACAGCCAGCTTGCGTGGGAGCATATAGTTGCGGGCGTAGCCGTCGGAGACCTCGATCATCTGGCCTTTCTTGCCCTTGCCTCTGATATCCTGCTGTAAAATAACTTTCATGCGGTGTTCCTCCTTTTGAAAAATGAAATGGGTGCTCCGGATGGGGCTTAGCTCTGTTGCTCGAGATAGGTGTCAATGGAGCGCAGTAGCGCGTCCAGCGTGGCGGCCACGCTCTGCGCCGGAATCTGCGCGCCTGCTGTGGAGGCGTTGCCGCCACCGCCCAGTGGCTCAAGCACCACCTGGACATTCATGTCGCCAATGGAGCGGGCGGAGATGATGGTGCGTCCGTCCTGCGGGTAGAGCACAAAGGATACCTCAATGCCGGAGATGTTAATCAGCTCATCGGCAGCCTGCGCTGCGGTGATGCGATTGCTGGTGTAATCCAGCGCGGCGATGGCGATGCTGTCGCGATAGAGCCGTGCGGCCTGAATAATCTGATAGCGCGCAACGGTGTCGCTCAGATCATTCTGGAAAAGGCGCTTGACCTCCACGGTGTCCGCACCGATGCGGCGCAGGAAGGCCGCCGCCTCAAAGGTGCGGCTGGAGGTGCGGACGCCGAAGTTCTTGGTGTCGAGCACAATACCGGCCAGCAGCGCGGCCGCCTCGGTGGGGGTGATGTCCGAGGGGTCGAGGGAGTATTGCAGCAGCTCCGTCACCAGCTCCGAGGCGGAGGAGGCGAAGGGCTCGTGCAGATTCAGCACCGGCTGCGCAATATAGTCCGCAGCCCGGCGGTGATGGTCGATGATCACCACGCGGTGCAGGGATTCCAGCAGCGGCTTGCATTCAACCTGATCCGGCCGGTTGGTGTCCACCACGATGAGCAGGCTCTTGGAGTCGGCTGCAAGCAGCGCATCCTGCCCGGTGATGAAGCAGCCCTGATACTCCGGCATGGCGCGCAGCAGCTTCAGCAGCGCACCGGCGGCATTTGCCTCGGGATCGATGACGACGCTGACCTTCTTGCCCTTCTTCCGGCAAAGGCAGCAAACGCCCGCCGCGGCGCCGACTGCGTCGATATCGGCCATCTTGTGGCCCATGACAAAAATATGGCTGGACTGCGCCATCAACTCCGACAGAGAGGCGGCAACGACGCGGGATTTCACCTTGGTGCGGCGCTCGGCCTGCTTGGTGCGGCCACCGAAGAAGGCGAAATCATAGCGATCCTTGACCACGGCCTGATCGCCGCCGCGCGAAAGCGCCATGTCGATGGAGAGGGCGGCGAAGTCATAATCCTCGCGGAAGTCTACGCCGTCCTTGCCGATGCCGATGGAGACGGTGGCAGCAATGCCGCCGGGGCTGGTGACGGCGCGGATGCTCTCCAGCAGGGAGAATTTATCCTCCACCATGCCGCTGAGCTCACGCGCCTCAAAGAGCACCAGAAAACGGTTGCGCTCCAGCCGGCGCAGCATACCGCCAAAGCGCTCGGCCCACTCGTTGACGCGGGTGTTAATCTCTGCGTTCATGGCCGAGATTGCGGCGTCGGGGAGGTTGTTGGTCAGCTCGTCATAATTATCCACCAGAATGATGGAAACCATGGGCCGAGAGCGGATATATTCGTCGCGAACCTGCAACAGCTCCGTCAAATCCTGCAAATAGATCATGCCGACCATCACACCGCCGTTGGCCTCCACCTCCGGCACCAGCGTGCCGGAAACATGGAAGCGCCGCGCGCGGAAACGCAGCTCCTCAGCGGATTCACTTTTGCCTGCGGCCAGCCATTCCAGCGAGAAAGCGGGGAAAATATCGCCCACATGCTGCGCGCTGACCGTTTCCTTCAGCTCCGTCAGCTCCGAAAAGGCCTTGTTATACCAGAGCAGCTCGCCGTCGGCAAGGCGGAGCATGGCGACCGGGAAGGGCAGCTCACCGCCGGAGGTGCGGCGCAGAATGTCGTCGGTGGCGTTCAGATATTCGGTCAGGGCGCGCTTACGCTTCAGACTTGCCCAGTAGTAGGCCAGAAGCAGCAGCAGCGTCACACCGGCCTCCACCGCAGCCAGAAGCTCGTAGTGCAGCAGCAGGGCGGCCACGCAGAACAGGCCCATCACCACAAAATACAGCGTCAGTCCCGGCTGCATCAGTCGGCGCAGCTTTTTATTCAAGCAGAACACTCCTTTCAGTCGCGGGAGCAGCGGCGTTCCCCGCACCCGACGGGCTGGATAGTTTATTATAACAAATGTCAGCGGGAATTTCCACTGCTATCTGCCTTATTTTCCCGGATTTTGCGGCGCTGCGCAGGATGTGCGCAGCTTTTGCCGGAAGATACTTGAAAAATGCTTCCGCCTGTGCTATACTGTAGACAGCACCAATCCCAATACATGAAAGGAGCGACTTAACCATGAAGTACCAGTTTGCCGAGAAAAAAGTCAGTCTGCCTGCCAACGTCCATGCCTACGCCGAGAAAAAGGTCATGAAGCTGGAACGGTTTTTCAGGGATGATGCGGAGGCCCTTGTCACCTTTTCTGTAGAAAAGAACCGTAATCAGGTCGAAATTACGGTTCATGCAGCCGGCACCTACTTCCGCGCGAGTGAGGCCACAAGCGATATGTTCGCCTCCATTGATGCAGCCGTTGCGACCATCGAGCGCCAGATTCGCAAGAATAAGACGCGCCTGTCCCGTCGTCTGCGTCAGGATGCCTTCGTCCGCTCTGCGGAGGTGACCTCCTTTGTGCCCGATGAGGAGGAGGATGCGTTCGACATCGTCCGTGTGAAGAAGTTCCCCATGAAGCCCATGACCCGTGAGGAAGCCATCCTGCAAATGAACCTGCTGGAGCATAATTTCTTCGCATTCAAGGACGAGGAAAATGATGAAGCCTTCGCGGTGGTTTATAAGCGCAATGACGGCGGCTATGGCCTGATTGAGAATATGGAATAAAATGTGACCGCGCCGACGCCCCCACCGGGGCGTCGGCTTTTTTGAAGGCTATACATTACAATAACAGGTGAGCGCGCCGGATAATGAAAAAGACAAGCCCACATCGGCTTGTCTTTTCTGCGTTTGTCTATTGTCGTTTGGCCAGACAGCGCGTTCAATCCTGTGAGATCAGGCAGCCCGGGATGCGGCGCAGGCCGCATGGAGATCAGACCGCTCTCTCAACTTTATTGGAACGGAGGCATCTCGTACAGACGTAGACATGGCGGGGGGAACCCTCGACGATTGCTTTCACGCGCTTGACGTTGGGCTTCCAGGTTCTGTTGGAACGTCTGTGGGAGTGAGAAACCTTAATGCCAAACGTAACACCCTTGCCGCAAATATCGCACTTTGCCAATTGCTGCACCTCCAATCATTGAAAACTTTTTGGTCGGCTTCACACGAAGCCGCTATATATAATAGCATCTCTTTTCCGGAATTGCAAGAGAAAATTCTCGAAAAATCGGATTTTTTTTGGCGTGCCGCCGGCATCGGCACCGGGACAATCCGCGCCCGCCTGCGCTGGACAAAACGCCGGGCTGCTGTGCGGTTATTTGATAAGAAATTATCGAAAATTGCTGAAAAAATACTGACTATTGACAATTTATAAACAGCGTGCTAAACTACCCGTAAAAACTGAGTAATGTAATTATCGGGGCGAAGCGTTTTGCCCCGCGCATTCCGCCGGGCGAAACAGAGCGGAATGCGGTCGTTTTAAACGTTTTTTGGTAGTTAAACCGGCGTAAAAGAGCGGAAATGCCAGTAAAAGCGAAAAAACAAAAGAGAGGAGCGTGAGATCGAGATACATATTCATTCGCGCATCCAATTCGCCGCAGGCTGTCTGCCTGCGCGCGGAGGCCGTCCCGTCAGGGGCGCGGCGGCGCAGCGGAGCTGCGTGGCCTCCGCGTGCATCCGGGTGTCGCGTTGCGACACGCAATCAAAATTTTTTCAGGATAGGAGTAAAGAAAGAATGAAAACAGGCAAACTGAGCAAACTCCTGGCTCTCGTTCTGGCGCTTGTTCTGGCTCTTGGCTGCCTCACGCCGATTTCGGCTGTGCAGCCCGAGACTGCGGACGAGGCCACTGCGGTGACGCCTTGCGAGGACACGACGCTGACCGGGGAGATCCCCGATGTTTCCCTGGCGGGCGAGAAGAACACGGAGCCCGCTGTCATCATGGTTCAGCTCGACGGCGAGACTGAGTATGTCAAGACCGGCGACCTGGAGCTGGCCACCAGAAAGGCCCCGCAGCAGCTTGCGACGCTGAAAAAGGCAGAGCTGACTGTGGAATCTGCGCTTTCCAGCCAGATTGAGGTTGACAATTTCTATTCTCTGCTGTTCAACGGCTTCACCTTCACCGGCGAGGCGTGGATGGTCGAGGCCATCAATCAGCTTCCCGGCTACACGGCTTTCGTTGCCCCGACGCTTGACCTGATCGAGCCGACCGAGAGCGAGGAGCAGGCTGACATCAGCATGAGCAAGAGCACCGGCCTGGTTGGTGCGACCAACGCCTGGGACTATGGCTACACCGGCGAGGGCATGGTTGTCGCAATCGTCGATACCGGCATCCGCCAGACCCATGAGGCATTCTCCGTCGCCCCCTCGAACCCCAAGATCGACGAGGCTTATTTGAAGAACGTCTTTAAGAAGTATGGCGACAAGCTCCATGCCGGCAATGGCGAGTATACCGACGGCATGTACTACAGCGAGAAGCTGGCTTTCAACTGGGACTACTTCGACAATGACGCCATCCCCAACCACACCGCTTCGGATCACGGCTCCCATGTCGCCGGTATCGCTGCCGGTAACAATGGCAAGGATTTCAAGGGCGTTGCACCCGATGCGCAGATTGTGACCATGCAGGTCTTCACCAGCGAGGGCGGCGCCTCCTTCGACACCCTGCTGCTGGCGCTTGAGGACTGCGTATACCTCGGCGTGGATGCGATCAACATGTCCCTCGGTCTGACCGCGGGCTTCACGGCCTACGAGTTTGTCGGTGCAGCCTTCCGCACGGCCTATGAAGCGCTGGAAAATGCCGGTGTTGCGGTCTGCGTCGCAGCCGGTAACGACGCCAAGTCCGTCTACTGGACGAACGTCGATATCGGCAGCGCTGCGGAGCACTTTGCGTGGAACACCGATATCGGTCTGATTGGCGCACCGGCAACCTTCCCCGGCTCCTTCGCGGTTGCTTCTGCCGTGAATATGAGCATTGATGGCGTATTCAAACTGAACGCCTATGGCAGAGATTATTACCCCTCTGCCAGCACCTCCACCGCGCCGACCCTTGGCGCTCTTGAAGATGGCGAGTATGATCTCGTCTGGCTCGGCGTTGGCAAGGAGGAAGACTATGCTGGCCTCGATGTGACGGGCAAGATCGTCTTCGTTAAGCGCGGCGACGGCACCTTCACCAGCAAGGCCACCAACGCCCTGAATCACGGCGCGGCTGGCATCCTCGTTATGAATAACGTGCCCGGCACGGTGAATACCGGCGTTCCCACCCAGATTCCCTATGGCGTGATTTTGCTTGAAGACGGCGAAGAACTGTATGCCAACCTGGTCGATGGCCAGGGCAAGATCACCGTCTCTCATGGCTCCTACCGGGGCGTAAAGATGGCTTCCAGCTCCTCCTGGGGCACGACGGCTGATCTGCGCATCACTCCCGAAATCACCGCCCCTGGCGACAACATCCGTTCCTCCATTGGCGCATCCAACGACACGGCCTATGCAACCTGGAGCGGCACCTCCATGGCTACCCCGCATGTTGCCGGTGGTATGCTGCTGGTCAAGGAGCGCCTGAATGAGCTTTTCCCCGAGAAGTCTGCGGCGGAGATCAATGAGCTGGCCCATGCTTTCCTGATGAGCACCGCCCATCAAACCAGTGGCTTCGTCCGTCAGTCCGGTGCCGGTCTGATGGATCTGAATGCCGCCCTGACCACCGAGGCTTACCTGTCTGTCCCCGGCGCGCAGCGCCCGAAGCTGGAGCTGGACGACAGCGAGGATGGCAGCTTCACCTTCTCCTTCGTTGTCCATAACTTTGGCAAGACCGTCAAGAGCTATGCCGTCAACACCTCCGTCCTCACCGAGAAGGCGGACGAGCTGGAATACTACGGCTACCGCTCTAACGACACGGCTGGCAACGGCAGCTCTACGCATCCGCGCTACCGCGAGTACAATGAGATGACCGACTACTATACCTACCATTCCACTCCCATCACCGTCAAGACGATGAATGGTACGACCCTGGATGTGACGGAGCTCTGCGACATCACGGCGCCCGGCACCGTTACCGTTCCCGCCGGTGGCACCGTCACCATCAACATGACCATCAAGGCCGGTTCTGAGCTGATGGCCTATATCAAGGAGAATTTCGAGGCCGGCATCTACCTCGAGGGCTACATCACGCTCGATGCGCTGGATGCCGATGGCGTCGATCTCTCCATCCCCTTCCTGGGCTATGTGGGCGACTGGGACTATGTTCCGATGTTCGACCTTGGCTTCTGGTGGCAGATTCCCTATGGTGAGTATAATCTCTCCCAGGCATGTGTGACCGCGGGTACTTATATTGGCGCTGGCATGCTGAATCAGGGTCTCGGCCTGAACCCCTACTGGGATTCCACCGATGCAACCTATCTCGAGGACCGCAACGCCATCTCCCCGAATGGTGACGGCTATCTGGATTCCGTCAGCTATCTGGAATTCTCCATGATGCGCAACCCCAGAACCGTCCGCCTCTATCTGGCCGACGCAGAGGGCAATGAGCTGGAAACCTTCTATGAATCCACCTACGCTTTCCGCAAGGAATACTATGTCTCTGGCTGGAATGGCGGCCCGCAGTGGTCGAACCTGGGTGGCTTCGACTATGCAGCCGATGAGCTGGAGGAGAACGAGACGGGCTACATCGTCCTTGAGGCATGGCTGGATCACGACGAGTATGACCCCGCCGACAACATGAATGGCCGCATGGTCTTCCCCGTCACCAAGGACCTGACGGCGCCCGCTGTCAACGTTGTCGAGGGCGGCATTGAGATCGTCGATGCGCAGTTCACCGCTTACTATGCAATCTATGCCGACGCAGAGAAGACCAACCTCATTTGCGAGGATGGTGTCTTCGCGATGGAGCGCGGCGAGGCGACCTTCGTTGAGACCGATCTGGATACCTTCTATGTTGCCACTGCGGACTATGCCCGCAACGAGGCCTTCTATAAGGTCGAGAATGGCGTCGTCACCGCGCTGGATGAGCCTGGCTTCGCGCATGAGAAGACCATCTTTGGCCGCGAGATGATTGACTATGAGGCCGGTATTTATGAGTATGCCTGGCGCACCTTCAACGCTGAGACCCCGAACGTGCAGAACCTGATTGGCGAACCGCTCTATGATCAGACCTATGCCACGGTCTATGGCTATGAGCTTACCAATGGCTTCGTGGCCGATGACGGCACGCTCTATGCCTCCACGATCATGGATCTCTATAAGCTCGATCCTGAGACCTATGAGCCCATTCATGTCGCGCCCTTCAACCTCAACGGCGTGGAGCCGATTCTCATCCGCGCGCTGATGAAGAACCCGGATACCGGCGAGGCATATGTCCTGGCCAACCCCTACAACGCAGGTCTGCAGGGCTACCACCTCTGCAAGCTGAATGTCGAGAACGGTGAACTCGAGGTGATGTGGAAACTGCCCGACACCACCGGCTATGCGCCCCATATCTACACCTGGACTGCAACGATCATTGACGGCGAGACCCTTGTAATCTTCTCCCACAACAATGCAAAGCTCTGGTTTGTGAATCTTGAGGATGGATCTTTGATCCAAGAGGTTGACTCTGACATGACTGCCCCGAACGGAGAATCTGTCTTTGGTATCAACGGCACCGGTGGCAATATGCTCTATGATGAGGATAGCAACCGCCTCTATGTCTTTGGTAACTGGGCTTGGTTCCGTAACAACCGCTATGACTGCATGGGCATCTTTGTCTACGATCTCAATACGAACAAGTGGGAAATCCGCAGCAGCGGTCCGAGTGGCAAGATGCTTGTCCACGGCCTCTACTTCACCGAGGACATGAAGCCTGAGGACTACTACGTTGTCAAGAACCTGATTGACGCCATTGGTGATG
>CAYXIN010000048.1:0-13408 GCA_964465395.1 uncultured Oscillospiraceae bacterium
TTGTCGGACAAGGACTTTCACCTTGCTGTATTACTTACACCGTACTGGCGCACCCCCCATGGGCACTATTTTACCATTGATGGGCGAAGATGTAAACACAAAAAGTTCTTTTTGCAAAAAAGCGCATCATGTGATACAATAGAGAAAAGGATGTGTTCACTATGGTTTTTTCTTCCACAAGCGCAGAGCAGACGGAAGCGCTTGGCGCGCGCCTTGCGCAGCAATTGCGCGGCGGCGAGGTAATTGCCTTCACAGGTTCCCTTGGTGCAGGCAAGACGGCCTTCACGCGGGGCCTTGCCCGCGGTCTGGGCATTCCAATGCGCGTGACCAGCCCAACGTATACCATTGTCAATGAGTATACCGGCGGACGTCTGCCTCTGTTTCATTTTGATATGTACCGCCTCGGATCCAGCGATGAGCTGTTTGATATTGGCTGGGAGGATTACCTCGCCCGGGGCGGTGTTTGCGCGGTGGAGTGGAGCGAAAATGTGGCCGATGCACTTGTGCCGGATATCACGGTCTGCATTGAGTCCATTGACGACCATACCCGCCGGATTCTGATTGAAGGAGGCGATCTGGATGCTGATTCTTGCGTTTGAAACCTCTGCAAAGGCGGCCTCCGTCGCCCTGCTGGAGGAGCACAATCTGCTGGGTGAATCCTACCAGAACTGCGGCCAGACGCACAGCCGCACCCTGATGAAAATGGCGGAGGATCTGCTGCAAAACTGCGGAAAAACTCCGGACTCCGTCACGGCGGTCGCTGTTGCATCCGGCCCCGGCAGCTTTACGGGGGTTCGGATCGGCGTGGCCGCCGCCAAGGGCTTTGCCTGGGGCTTGCAGCTTCCCTGCGTTGGCGTTTCCACGCTGGAGGCGATGGCCATGCAGATGTCTCTTTTTGAGGGCTATGTCTGCTGCGCGATGGACGCCCGCCGGGAGCAGGTTTATTGCGCGCTTTTCCGCGCGAAGGACGGCGATCTGACACGCAGCACGCCGGATCAGGCAATTTCGCTCCTGGAACTTGCGACGCAGCTCCGGGCTTGCGATGCGCCAATCATTTTTGTTGGCGATGGCGCAGCTCTGTGCTATAATACACTCAGTCCTCTGCTTCCCGCTTGCCGCCTGGCGCCGGAACAGCTTGTCATGCAGCGCGCGTCCGGTGTGGCGCTGGCTGCGCGGCGCGCGCTTGCCGAGGGGAGCGCCGCAGAGGGCGCGACACTGACACCAAATTATCTGCGTCTGTCTCAAGCAGAGAGGGAGCGCGCAGAACGAGAGAGAAAGGAACAATCGAATGGGTAACGTACATGTTTTGGATCATCCCCTGTTGCAGCACAAGCTTTCCATTCTGCGCGACAAGCGCACCGGGGTGAAGGAATTCCGCGAGATCGTCGGTGAAATTGCGGCGCTGATGTGCTACGAGGCAACGCGCAGCCTGCCGACCGAGGAGGTCGAAATCGAAACGCCGCTGGCTGTCGGTAAATTCCGCGTTCTGGCCGGAAAGAAGCTTGCCATTGTCCCGATCCTGCGGGCCGGCCTTGGCATGGTTGATTCGATGCTGAGTCTGGTTCCCTCCGCCAAGGTGGGACACCTGGGGCTGTTTCGCGACCCGGAGACACATTTGCCTGTAAAGTATTATTGCAAGATGCCACCGGATATTTCCGAGCGGCAGGTCTTTGTGGTCGATCCGATGCTGGCCACCGGCGGCAGCGTCATCGCCGCAGTCGACGTTCTGAAGGAGGAATATCACTGCAAGGCCATTACGCTGATGCATATCCTCGCCGCGCCGGAGGGCATCGAGGCTGTCACGCAGGCACACCCGGATATTGAGCTTTATGTGGCCGGTGTTGACCAGCGGCTCAATGACCACGCCTATATTGTCCCGGGTCTTGGCGACGCCGGTGACCGTATTTTTGGAACCAAATAAGCCCAAACAGCCCGGAGTTGACATCTCTGGGCTGTCCTTATATAATATTACTACCAATGTCTGCATCTCAGGCATGGATTTCTAAGATAAAAGTGAGGCAAACCTATGAAACAGATGACCCGATTGCTTGCCCTCCTGCTGTGTCTGGCAACACTGCTGATGCTGGCAGGCTGCAAGCAGTCTGTGGACGAGTCCCTGGACACAGAAGCCGACAGCACAGAGCAAGCCCCGACGCAGAGCGAGTCAGACGCCCCCATATCTGCTGCGGAGGCCTATGCCGAGGCGGTGGATGCCCTTCTGTCGCAGGATGCACTGTGTCTGCAATATACGCTTTCCGACAGCCGGACACTTGCCGACACCACCTATTCGCAGTCTGTCACCGCTACTCTGCATTATAAGGGGCTTCAGGGAACGCTCCAGGCAGAAAAGAGCGGCGAGGTCACATTTAACGACAGTGAGCCGATTGCATATGATGAGCAATTTATTGATGGCGTTGTGTATTCCCGCTTTGATGAGCTCTCTGCCACGCAGGTAGCCGATCAGCAGAGCTATCTCGACGCGCACTATCCGATCAATCTGGCCAGCCCGGATAACTATGGGGAAATCAGCGCGGAGGAAACCGCGGATGGAACGCTTTACACCCTCTCCGCACCGCAGGCGCTGGAGCCCTGGCTGGGCAATGACCAGGCGGAGCTGCTGACTGCGCAGGCCACAGCGCTGGTTGCCGATGGCCAGATTCGTACCATGCATTATCAGGCCGAGTATACACAGGGTACGACGCAAATCGTCTTTGATCTCACGGCAGAAATTGAGACATCGACGGATTTCAGCTTCTCCCCCGCGCCGACGGATGCTGCGGAATATGTCCCGCTCAGCGATGTTCGTATTCCCTGGGCCTTTGAGTGGGCCATCGACAATCTTTATCAGAGCGCAACTCTTTCTGCAAGCATCCAGCAGGTCATCCAGAGTGAGGCAACCGGCGTCATGACCTTCCAGACGCAGCTTAACAGCAGCGACACCGGGGAATATCTGGCAGATATCCAGCATGATGTTGCCTTCTACAGCGCCGACACCTCCACGACCTATCACGCGGTTGAGCATCAGGAAAACGGAACCTACACCTATACGGTAGATGGCACCCTCCAGGCAGAGGAGGCTATGGATGATACGCAACTTCTCAATGGCATCTATTATTATCTCGATCAATACATGGTGCTAAGCTCCTGGATTACGGAGGCCAGTGTGCAGGAATCCGATGGAATCTGGTTGATTCATTTCTCCTCAACGGACCCGGAATGCGGCGATTACATTAAATACTCTACCTCCAATGAATTTTACGGCAGCTCCACCACCCTCGATGACATCGCCAGCGCTTACCAGACAAACAGCCTCAGCGGAACACTGTGCATCGATCTTGACAATATGCTGCCCACTGCCTACACCATGGACTACAGCGGCACACACACAATTGAAGAAGCAGACTATGTGCTCTCGCACAACTACACAATCGCCCTCTGCCCGGCAGATCCGGATAGCTATTACAACATAAAAGGCGCACATGCGTCTGAGGCCGCACCGGAGACTCCTGCAACACCGCTTTTCTATCACGTAACGGACGCAGCGGGTCATGAGCTCTGGCTGCTTGGTACCATTCACGTTGGCGATGCACGCACCGCCTATCTGCCACAGGCCATCTATGACGCATTCGATGCAGCGGATGCACTGGCCGTTGAAGTCAACCTGAACGCCGTTGATGACAGCGCCTACACCACGGAAATGCTCAACGCGACCTTTTATGAAAACGGCGAAACCATCTCCACGCACATAGCTCCGGCGCTTTACGATGCAGCGCTTCCGGCAATGCAGGCAACCGGCAGCTATCAGGCGGAGGTAGAATACATGAAGGCCTCCCTCTGGCAAAATACCCTGAGTAATTTCTATCTCACACGCGCGCGCACACTGCGCAGCAGTTGCGGCGTCGATCAACGACTGCTTGACCGCGCGCAGGAGACCGAAAAGAAGATCATGGAAATTGAGGGCTTTGCGTCGCAATACTGGCTGCTGCTGCGCTACTCCGATGCATTGCAGGCGCTTCTGCTGGATGAGACGGTATCGGCCGGCTACTACGGTGCTATCCAGGAGCTTTCTGCGCTTTATGCGCTCTGGTGCGAGGGCAACGAAGCCCGCCTGACCGAAGCGCTGATCGACAAGGCGCAGGCCGACGATGAGAATGCCGCTCTTTATGAGGAATATAACAGACTGATGCAGACGGAGCGAAACAGCCTGATGCACGCTGCCGCAGTGGAGTACCTCCAGAGTGAGGAAACCGTTTTCTACGCAGTTGGGCTGGCGCATCTGCTGGGCGAGGATGGCCTGGTTGCTTCTCTCCGCGCTGCCGGTTATGCAGTTGAGCGCGTCAATCTCTCCTGATTGCAAGGAGCTGCTGCCAATCGGCAGCAGCTCCTTTTTCCATATGTCACCGGGCACCGAACAAGCGCTGAATCGTTTGCTGCGTCAATGCGCTGACTGCCCCAAAATCAACAAAGGGTCTGCACATGCTTTCCAGGCGATCATGCAGCTTTTTCGCCTGCGCCATATGCAGGGCGCTTTGTTGCAGCAGTCTGCTGCGCTCCTCCTGGTAGAAGGACAGGTCGGCACACACGTCGGCGGGCAGCAGCGCATCCAGATCGAATCGGCAGAAGCAGGGGCCGGTATATGGAAAATCTGCCGAATCCGAAACAATCCCCACCTGCGCATTCGGCAGAAGAATGTGCGCAGGCAGGCCATGCGGATGCTGCGGTGTATGGCAGAGGATTCGCGCGCATTCCGTTCGCCGCAGCTCCGGCAGAAGGATGCCAAGAAGCTGCGGCGCCAAGCCGTAGTGATCCCGCAGCAGATAGATTTGCCTGCAAATGGCCGGCACCGTTGCTGCGCACAGCATCAGTCCGGCAGGCGTAACCGCGGAGAGAAAGCGATGCGACTCCCCTCCCCCTGGCTCTGCCTCTAATGCAGCAGCGCGCAGAATGCAGGCAGCAATCCGCTCCAGCTCAGCCGGGCTGACAGCAGACTTTGCCGCGTTCTCAAGGGCTGCATCCATTTGTGCAACGGCATTGAGGCAGGCAGTCACATAGCCATACACAGCGGAGCAGCGCTGCTGCACCTGCCAGATGGCCTCCTCCTGCTGGCGCATTGCAGTGCTGTCATAAAACGCGCCAAGATTCAGGTAATTCATGCTCCCTCCGCACAGACGCGGCTCGAGAACGTGCGGCGCAGTTCCATCGACCATTGCAATCGGCAAATCCGGAATCAGGACACCATCCAGCGAATCCGGATCTGAGGCGCAAAGAATGTAAGTCACATCCATGCCGCGCTGCTCTGCGGCGGCCCCGACCGCACGCATGAGCGTCGATTTTCCGCAGCCGGCGCCCCCCTTGAGTATCAGCAGCGGCAGCCCCTCGTCGAACAATGTGTCATAGTGCGAAACAAAGCCGCCGACAGAGCAAGCGCCAAGAAAGAATGTTGATACCATACGACACCTCCCCTTCCTCAGCATACTATGCCGGGCCGCCGGAGGATGTGCAGGGCCATGTGTGTATCCAGCGTTCTCTGCAATGCCGCAGGCAATTAAAACTGCGCGGCCTCCAGACTCTTGAGCTGGAGCTGCATCTTGTCCGCAATCAGGGCAATGAATTCCGAATTGGTTGGCTTTCCCTTGGTATTGCTGACCGTGTAGCCAAAGAAGCGCTGGAGCGTGTCCAGGTCGCCCCGATCCCACGCCACCTCAATCGCGTGTCGAATGGCGCGCTCTACGCGCGAGGGTGTGGTTGAAAAGGTGCGGGCAACCTGCGGATAGAGTACCTTGGTGATCGCATTGATAACATCCATGTCGTTGACTGCGATCAGAATCGCCTCGCGCAGATATTGATAGCCCTTAATATGCGCCGGTACACCGATTTCATGAATCATCGCCGTCACCATTGCCTCAACATTGGCCTCACGCGGGCGGCGGGTCGCCTGCTTCGGACTCAGGGCGTCCCGAATCTCGTTCATACGCTCGAGAACTGCGCGCGGCGTGCAGGGCTTCAGCAGCACATACTGAACGCCATAGTTCATCAGCAGATTCGAGATAAACTCCGTCATGAAGTCTGCCAGAACGAGAAAAATCGGCTTTCTTTCCAGCGCCATCGCAGCCTTGAGAACCGCAACACCGTCTGCCTGCGGCAGCATCATATCAACAATCAGAATTTCCGGCTTGGCTTCCCGCAGCAGCTCAATGGCGCGGATGCCATCATTTGCAGTTCCGACAATCGCATAGCGGTCGGTCTGCTTGATGGCCGATGCGAGCTTTTCACTGAAGTCCTCGTTGCTGGCAGCAAGCAGGACACGATACATTTTTTCCATGTTCAACATTCCTCCTCCAATTACTCCGTATTCCAGAACGGTAGCTTTAATTTAGCATACTGTTCGAGGATTTGCAAGGAAAATGCGGCAAAATCAACAAATTCTTATCGACATAATTCGACAAAATTTGTTAATTATGATGGTGTCTATCTGCTGTTTCAGCGAAATAGTACGGCAATCGGGTCGTTTCAACACTTTGCTTCTTTATTATCATACACCAAGATATTGTATTTGTCAAAAACAAAAAGATAAAAAATATACAATATATTGTCACCGTTTCGTTAATATTGTTACAAAAAGGGAGCTGTCGAAAATCGGCAGCTCCCTGAATTCTCTATTATGCTACGTTCTGCGCAGAAAGATTTCTCCGCATCGGCGGCAGCAGATTTTGGTCAGGCCATGTCCCTGCGGCAGGGCATGGATGCAATGGCAGGCCGGGCAGCAGAAAAAGCGCCGGTTCAGCTTGCTGGCAACCTGACGATTGAGCCGCAGTCTGCGTTCCTCCACGAACGCGCGAAGCCGCCGGCTCATGACATCCTGCGTGCGCCACCCTCACGCCACTGGCGAAGAATGCGGCTGAAATAAATGAAGTAATTAACGAACGACAGCACAATCAGCGCAACAATCAGAATGCAGTCGGCCAGGATCAGCCAGTCCGGTGCGCTGCGCCAGAGGATCAGCATAAATATGGAAAGATAAATCGTGGCGGTGCAGAGCTTGCCATACCAGCCGGCGCTGTAAACGCTGTGCGTGCGCTTCATGGCAACCAGCGTCAGCACACCAATGGAAACCTCCTTGACCACCAGTGCGGCCACGACCCACCAGTATCGCATCGGCATCAGGCACAGCAGAACCGCAATCTGCGTCAGCTTATCCGCAATCGGATCGATCACCTTGCCGAAATCCGAAACCAGATGGAAGGTGCGGGCAATCCACCCATCCACCACATCGGTTGCGCCGGACAGCAGCAGCAGCGCGAAGGCCCAGCCATAATGCTGCTGCTCATAGAGAATCACAATTGGCGGAATCAGTGCCAGCCGAAAGAAGCTGAGAATGTTTGGCAGGGTGAAGATGCGGTCGGTATCCGAGCGCTGATCCTGCAAAATCTGTTGCTGTTCCTTTTCACTCATGTTGTACTCCCTCCTCCGGGTTCTCATTCATAAGCCCGGCAGCTCTTGGAACAAAGCCGGCTGCAATCCGGGATTTCTTCTGATACTTCTGCTGGAAATAGCCGATTACGCTGAATACCAGTGCGCCGATCATATTGACAATCAGGTCGCCCATGGTGTCGTGCAGGCCGATATCCAGATATCCGCCCAGTCCAAGTGCCTCGCCGTTGACAATCACGTCCTCAATGCCGCTGATTGTCACGGGAATATTGCGGTTGGTCGGATCCAGACGCACGGAGGTGATCTGGTGAACAATGGTATCCTTCTGCATATCCTTATTCAGAAGGCAATCCACTGAATATTCGAAGATTTCCCACACGGCGCCAATGGTCATGGAGAAGCAGAATGCAACCATAGCCAGGAAGATTGGCGAAAGCTCGAAGCTGATTCTGTGATTGCGGTTCAGAATATCTGCCATGGAGTAGCCGACGGCGGCATAGATAAAGCCACTGACGGTATGCAGCGCTTTATCCCAGAACGGGACATTGACATAGAAGCAGGCCAGCTCCCCCAGGATCTCTGCGGCAAAAATGAAGACGATCACGGTGATCTCCAGCGCGCTGGGCAATCGAAACTCCAGCTTCCACTCCAGCAGCGACGGAAGAGAAAGCAGAAACAGCGTCAGCAGACAGGTATAGACATTCTCCATTTGTCCGCTGATCAGAGAGCGAACCAGTATGGCAAGTACAATCACACGAATCACGGCATACAGCACCAGCGTCAGCCGACTTTTGGTTTTTGTGACGCTGCGAATTGCCTGTCTGCGTTCCTCACGCTTCAGCTTATGCTTTTTATTCAATCAGACCACCTCTTATTCACTGCCAGAATTATAGACGTGAAATATCAACTCAATATCAACAAGTACATGAATTTTCCATAAAAATAGCCATTTCATTCTGCTGACGCTTATGGTATACTGAGTGCAGGAGGTGGTCGGGATGTTTCGAATTCTGGTCGCAGAGGATGACGCTGCATTGCAGCAGCTCTTTTGCCGGGTACTGCTGCGCAACGGATTCACCGCCCTTGGCGTAAGCGACGGAGAGGAAGCCCTCGCGCTGATGGAGCATGAGAGCATCGACCTCATTGTTTCGGACATTATGATGCCCAGAATGGATGGCTACGCGCTGCTGCGCGCGCTGCGCGAGTCCGGCAGCACCATTCCTGTCCTGATTATCACGGCGCGTGACGGCTTTCAGGATATGCAGACCGGCTTTCTTTCCGGTGCGGATGACTATATGGTCAAGCCCATCAATGTGAACGAGATGGTTCTGCGCATCCATGCCCTGCTTCGCCGGGCACAGATGGTTGCTGCGCGGCAACAAACTGTCGGGCAAACAACCTTTCTCTACGATTCCTTCACAGTAACGCGTGCGGACAGCAGTGTCCTGCTGCCGCAGAAGGAATTCCTGCTTCTGTATAAGCTCATTTCCTCACAGGGACAGATTTTCACCCGGCAGCAGCTTATGGATGAGATCTGGGGACCCGATTCCGAGACGGATCCGCGAACGGTGGACGTGCATATCAACCGGCTGCGCGAACGCTTCCGCGGGAATCCTGATTTTTCCATTATCACCGTGCGTGGTGTTGGGTATAAGGCGGTGAAAGCTTCATGAAATACTCCTTTCGTATGCGGGTCTACTATTGGCTGATTGTTTCGCTGGTTGTTCTGTTCAGCTTTGTTGCCATCGCGCTGGCTCTTTTCTTCCTTGAGAGCATCTCCGGCGCGCCCCGTTTGAGTCTTCTGGCGCTGTTTACTACGCTGTTCGTCTTTACCATTGCAGTCGGTCTGATCGCCTATTATGTCGGGCGCCGGATTCTGACACCCATGGTGAAGCTCAGCGAGGCCTCAACACAGGTAGCCCACGGTAATTTTAACATTACAGTCAGTGATTGCAGCCGACTGCCGGAGGTGCAGACCACCTTCCGCAATTTCAATGCAATGGTGCAGGAGCTACAGCGCCTTGACACACTAAGCAATGATTTCGTAGCCAGCGTCTCCCACGAGTTCAAAACACCGCTGTCTGCCATTGAGGGCTATGCCATGCTGCTGCAAACGCCGGGGCTTTCCGCGCAGGAGCATGAGGAATACCTTGAGCGCATTCTGACCAGCACACAGCGCCTTTCCAGTCTGGTAGGCAGCATTCTGACGCTCTCCAAGCTTGAGACGCAAGCCCTGACGGAAGCGCAGAGCGTTTTCCGTCTGGATGAGCAGATTCGTCAGGCGATTGTTTCGATGGAAGCGCTCTGGAGCGAGAAGCAGCTTGAGCTGGATGTGCAGCTTGACACGGTTTCTCTGCGCGGCTGTGAGCCAATTCTCTCACTGATTTGGAGCAATCTGCTCTCCAACGCGATTCGTTTCAGTGAGCCCGGCGGCACGATTTCACTCACCCTGCGGGAGCAGCGCGAATGCGCCGTGGTGCAGGTGCGCGATCACGGCTGCGGTATGTCTCCCGCGGTGCAGGCGCGTATTTTTGAGAAATTCTATCAGGCGGATTCCTCTCACAAAATGCAGGGGCATGGCCTGGGGCTGGCGCTCGTCAAACGCGCCGTAGAGCTGTCGGATGGAATCATCGAGGTGGAAAGCGCGCCGGGAGAAGGCGCCTGCTTCCGCGTCATTCTCCCAAAGGGATAAACGGAGGTGTCCGCATATGGAAAAAATAATTGAGGCGCTGGCGCTGGAGCTGGCGCAGCCGGAGCAGTATGTCCGCAATGTCGTAACGCTGCTTGATGAGGGCAACACAATCCCCTTTATCGCGCGCTATCGCAAGGAGCTGCACGGCGCAATGGATGACAGCACACTTCGCCTGCTGGCCGAGCGGCTTCAATATCTGCGCAGTCTGAGTCAGCGCAGGGCGGAGATTGTCCGCGCAATTGACGCCCAGGATAAGCTCACGCCGGAGCTGTCTGCTGCGCTTTCGCAGGCCGCAACGCTTGCCGAGTTGGAGGATCTTTACCGTCCCTACCGCCCCAGGCGGCGCACCCGCGCCACCATTGCGAAGGAGAAGGGGCTTGAGCCGCTGGCGCAGCAGCTTTATGCGCAGTCGCGCGCACTGGCTGCACCGGAGACGCTTGCCCTGGCCTGGCTGAATCCGGCGTTGGGCGTCACTACCGTGCAGGAGGCGCTTGCTGGTGCGAACGATATCATTGCGGAGTGGATTTCAGATGACGCGGCTGTTCGCCGCATTCTGCGTGAGCTGTGGCAAAAGGACGCCGTGCTGTGCAGCACGGTGGAGAAGCAGAAGGAGGACGAGGGCGCTGTTTATCAGCTTTATTTCGCCTTCCGTCAGGCATTGCCCCGCCTGCAGGGACATCAGATTCTGGCGATCAACCGCGCAGAGCGCGAGGGCATTCTGCGCGTCGGGATTGAGATGGAGCATGAGCGCGCGCTCATTTCCCTGCGCCGCGCGGTGCTCCACCCGGGCAGCAGCGCAACCGCGCTGGTCAGAGCAGCCGCAGAGGACGCCTATGACCGCCTGATTGCGCCAAGTCTGGAACGCGAGCTGCGCACTGCGCTGACGCAGCTCGCGCACGAGGGCGCTATCCGGAATTTTGCGCTGAATCTGAAGCCGCTTCTGATGCAGCCGCCGGTTAAGGGGCATGTAACGATGGGCCTGGACCCGGGCTACAGTCACGGCTGCAAGGTTGCCGTCGTGGACGCCACCGGGAAGGTTCTGGATACAGCCGTGGTCTACCCAACCTTCTCCCGCGCAAAAAGAGAGGAAGCCATTGCAACGCTTGCGCAGCTTTGCAGAAAGCATGCGGTTCAGCACATTGCGATCGGAAACGGAACAGCCTCCCGGGAAACGGAGCAGGTTGTCTGCGCGCTGCTGCGGCAGCTTCCCGGCGTATCCTATATGATTGTTTCGGAGGCCGGTGCCTCTGTCTACTCCGCCTCTGCTCTGGCTGCGGAAGAATTCCCGCAGTTTGATGTCAATCTGCGCTCTGCAATCTCCATTGCCCGTCGCTTGCAGGATCCTCTGGCAGAGCTGGTCAAAATTGAACCCAAAGCAATTGGCGTCGGACAGTATCAGCACGATCTGCCTGAAAAACGTCTTGACGAAGCGCTCTGCGGTGTGGTGGAGGATTGTGTCAACGCCGTCGGTGTGGATCTGAACACGGCCTCCACCTCACTTCTGCGCCGTGTTGCGGGACTCAACGCAACAACTGCGAAGAACATTGTTCTCTATCGCGAGGCCAATGGCGCATTTACCTCGCGAAAGCAGGTTTTGAAGGTTCCAAAGCTTGGGCAGCGCGCCTATGAGCAGGCGGCCGGCTTTTTGCGCGTCTCTGAAAGTCCGCAGATTCTGGACCATACCGGCGTGCATCCCGAATCCTACGCCGCCGCAGAGCGCCTGCTTGCACTTTGCGGCTATACCCTTGCAGACGTGCGTGACGGTTCTCTCGACGCGCTGGATGCGCGCCTTGCTGACCTTGGCGTGCAGGCGGCTGCGACAGCCTGCGGCGTTGGCGTTCCCACGTTGCGCGACATTGTCCGCGAGCTGCAAAAGCCCGGGCGCGACCCGCGTGATGAGCTTCCGCCGCCCATTCTGCGCACCGACGTGCTGGAAATGAAGGATTTGCGGCCCGGTATGCTGCTCACCGGCACCGTGCGTAATGTGATTGATTTCGGTGCCTTTGTTGATATCGGTGTGCATCAGGACGGCCTTGTCCATCTGTCGCAAATTTGTGACCGTTATATCAAGCACCCTTCTCAGGTCTTGCATGTGGGGGATGTCGTTCGTGTTGCAGTGCTGGATGTGGATGAGACGCGCAAGCGCATCAGCCTCACCATGCGCAATTTACCGGAGGCATAACAAAAGCGACGGCACACGGAAACGTGTGCCGTCGCTGGCTTATTGTCAGGCTTTGTCTCAGTGCGCGCCGCTGACCTGCGCAATGTTCACGGTGTGGCCGTCACTGGTGCAGAGAATATCGCCCAGCTCGTCTGTGCGGTAAACCGAAATGCCGTATTCCTCCAGAAGCAGCAGCGTTTCTCTGTGCGGATGGCCATAGGAATTGTCCTTTCCGCAGGAAATCACCGCATACTCCGGGTTGACCGCGCGCAAAAACGCCTCGCTGGTGGAGGTTACGCTGCCATGGTGCCCGACCTTCAGGACAGTAGCGCTGAGTTCTGTGCCCTGCTCCAGCAGCCATTCCTCCACCGGTTTTTCCGCATCACCCGTAAACAGGAAGCTGGTTTCGCCATAGGTCAGCCTGAGCACGATGGAGCTGTTGTTGGTATCCTCCGCGTCGGCGTCACAGGCCAGGATTTCTGCAACGGCGCTGCCGAGGCGGAACTGCTCGCCGGCTGTCGGCACCGTAATTGTCGCGCCACATGCAGTTATACGCTCCGCGAAATTACGGAATGCCCGGCTGTCATACTCTGTCACGGGACAGTATACGGTATCGGCCGCGCAGTATTCCAACGCGCCGGAAAGCCCGCCCACATGGTCCTCATGCGCATGGGTGCAGATGATATAATCAAGGCGCTCGACATCGTAGCGCTCGAGAACTGCGTAGACCAGATTGCTGTCCGCTGCATTTCCGCCGTCAATGAGCATCGTTTCACCCTCACAGAAAACCAGCGCGGAATCGGCCTGCCCAACATCCAGAAACAGCACCCGAAAATCAGGATTTTCCCCAATTGCAGGCGCAGACCCATCCTCGCCACCACCAAAGAGCATATAAATGCCCCAGAGCACAATCGCGATTGCGGCAATCAGCCAACTGTATTTTGCCATTGACGGCTGTTTTTTCTTTCTTCCTGCCATGTTCAAGCTTCCTTTCGACAGACAATGCAGGGGATGGATGCTATTCTAATGCCACAGCCATCCAAAAAACGAGTCCCCTGTTTCCCCCGGAGTAAACTGCACCATTTTATGCAGACAGCACAAAAAAGACCTTTATGGTAGCAAAT
>CAYXIN010000049.1:0-13352 GCA_964465395.1 uncultured Oscillospiraceae bacterium
AAGATCAGGCAGGGGTAAATGCCAAGCTTGACGCCAAGGTAGAGAATGTCGATCAGACCGGCGGCTTCATTGCTGCCATCCGGGAGG
This sequence comes from uncultured Oscillospiraceae bacterium, assembly GCA_964465395.1. Taxonomy (GTDB): domain Bacteria; phylum Bacillota; class Clostridia; order Oscillospirales; family Oscillospiraceae; genus JAZOXB01. Next base: position 88 of record CAYXIN010000049.1, read on the forward strand.
GGGACGCCTTCCTTAATCAGATCCCAGTGGACGTGGCCGTCAGCAAAAATCTCGCTGTGGAACATACCGGCGCCGGGCAGATTGGTCAGCAGCATACCGAAGGCGATGGGCAGCAGCAGCAGCGGCTCAAAGCCCTTGCCGATGGCCAGATACATAAGAACAAAGGAAATGACGATCATAATCAGCGATTTATAATCGACATTTTGCACGAGCTTGGCAATGCCGGTCTGCTTCAGGAAATTGGTCATTGCCTCTGTGTTGGACTGTGCTCCCTGCGGAGCCTCTGCGGCCTCTGTCGGGGCAGCGGAGAGAACGACGTCGCCGGTCGGCGCTTCCTCGGCGGCAGCGGCCAGTGTGAAGCAGACGCACACCAGGAAGGCCAGAACCAGCACGGCGATCGAGGCACGGTGGAGCTTTTTATTTTTCTTAAACATTGCGGGTCTCTCCTTGCTGATGGAATTTGCGCGGCTCAGGAGAGCGTGCAGATCAAAGCCTGTGTTTCCACGGTGTCGCCCTTGCGGACGCGGATGGAGCCGACGGTGCCGTCGCAGGATGCCATAATTTCGTTTTCCATCTTCATGGCCTCGAGGACGACCAGAACGTCACCCTTCTTCACGCGCTGGCCATTCTGTACGCGGACGTCCAGAATGGTGCCGGGCATGGGAGCCTTGACCTGCGTGCCGCCTGCGGGTGCGGGCGCAGCGGCGGGTGCAGCGGGTGCTGCTGCGGGAGCGCTGCCAGCCTTCGGCGCAGCCATTTCCTCAACTTCGACCTCATAGAGAGTGCCGTTCACATTCACGCGATACTTTTTCATGTCTTTTTCCCTTTCTGAGTAATTTAGATTTTTTTGATAGAGAGAATGCGGATGGCGGAAGCGTCCGTGCCGCTGTATTCCGCAATTGCGACGGAAACTGCGGCAGCCAGCGCTGCGCGATCAGGAATCGAATCTGTGGATTCTGTGGCGGCGGTGGCCTCCTGCTTCTTCGCGCCGGAGCGACAGAGCAGACCAAGCAGCCAGCACAGACCGATGATGAGCACCAGCACGACAAAAACCGTGACCAGTCCCATGAGCACAACAAACCAGTTTTCCATTGAAACCTCCTTGCTTCGGCGGAGCGCCCGCCTGATATTTGGTTGGAGGCGTCCCCGGACGCCTCCGGATATCTAAGAAAGGACGAAGCCTTATGATAGATCTCAGATAATGTGGAAGGAAATCTCGACCAGCAGTCTGCCGTCGATATAAATCTCCAGCGTGTAGTCACCGACCTTGCCGGGATTGGGGAACACGCTGGCGTGGCGGCGGCTGTACCACAGGTCGTTCCACGGCAGACTGTCGGAAAGGTCAGCAACCGGCGCACCGGCGGCGTCGCGCACCACATAGAGCACGTCCACCACATCGTCGGAGGAATAGAGCGACTGCACCTCCAGACAGACGACCAGAGAATCGTCCACATTGAAATAGGTGTCGTTGTTGCGCAGATTGGTGTAGTTCCAGCCGGCCATTTCAGGCTCCGGCCAGAGAGAGTAGAAGGTGGTGCTGCCCTTGACGCCGTAGGCGTCGAAGCGACCGGCCTCCGGCGTGGTGAAGCTGGTTTCCGCCAGACCGAAAACGGCAGAGCCGTCCGCAGGCTGGAGCGAAAGATGGTAGGTGGCGTTGGGAATCAGCGCGCTGAGCGTTACCGAGCTGCCGTCGGCCTCCACCAGACGGGGATCCTTTTCGCTGCCCTCCACGCCGTAGGAAACATACCAGCCGCCTGCGGGGGTGACGGAGTCCCAGGAGATGACGATGCTGCCGTCCTCCTGCTGCTGGGTGCGCAGACTCTCGACCACGATGGGATTGGCGGGCAGAATAAGCTGCGCCGGTGCCGTCATGCCGGGGGCATCCAGGGTGAAGGTGTAATCCTGCTCCAGATTGTCGAGCACAAACTCACAGCTTGTGCCGCTGACTGTCTGGGAGGTAGGCTCTGCGCCGGGCGCAGAACAGGTGACAGTCCACTGCGCGGGCTGATTGTCGCCGGGCTGCCAGGACAGGGTCACGGTGGTGCCCTGAATGGCGGAGACATTGAGCTGCTCGACCTGCACAAGAGGCAGAACCTCAAAGCTGGTTTGCAGCGCGCCGGAGAGGAAAATGTCGTCCGCGTTTTCCAGCGTGAAGGTATAGACCTGATTCAGATGCAGGCCGGAGATCAGCACGGAGCTGTCCGGGAAGCGGACGGTGTCCTCGTGGCTGCCGTCGGCGGAGATGTAATGGAGCTGCCACTGCGCCGGGGCAACGCCTTCGTGCGTGAGTTGCAGGAGCACCTCACCGCTGGCCTCGCCATACTGCGCGGTGAATTCCAGAATTTCGGTAGCCTTTGGCGTGGTGAAGCTGTAGAAGGGAATGCTGGAGGAGGTCAGGCGATGCCGCTGCGCGGCCTGCACCCGGACGGTATAGGTGGTATCCTCAGTCAGACCGGTGAAGGTGTATTCGTTGCCGGTGACGGAGACGGGATAGGTGTTGCCGTATTGATCGGCGCAGCTCAGCAGGAAGTCCTTCGGGCTGTCGCCGCTTTCGACCAGAATGGTGACCTGTGTGGTGGTCAGCGTGCCCGCCTTTGCGCCGAGTGCCGTGACCTCGACAAAATACCAGCGCAGCAGGAAGAAGCCGGCTGCAACGATCGCAACAATCAGACCCAGCAGCAGAAGCAGCATACCCGGCTTGCCGGAGCGGGGCTTCTTCTGTGCCTTTTTCGGCTCCCGCTTCCGGGGCTCCTCGTCCACATAGGTGCGGTCGGGCTCCTGCGCGGCGGGCGGCTCCTCCGGTGCGGGGGCAGCAGCGGGCTCCGGTGTGCCAAGCTCCTCAGTGATGGAGGCCAGGAAAGCGTCCAGATCAATCTGATCCGGGTCAGACTCCTTCTCCGGTGTGGCGGGGACCTCCTCCGGCGTCTCCGGTGACGGTGTCGGTGTCGCCCCGGCGGGGATGGTGAGGGGCTCGGTCTCCGGCTCCGGGGCAGCTCGCAGCGTGGGATCCACGTCCTTTTCACTGCCGCTGCCGCTCAGATCGGGGGCAAAGCTGCGGCGGAATTCCTCGTCCAGACTTTCACTGGAGGTCATGCGGGCGGGGCCGCTGTCCTCCGGCTGCGCGTCTGCCTCCGCGGGGGAGAGCGGCGCGGCGGCAATGATGGGCGGGGCGATGAGCGTGTCGGAAATCTGATTGCGCTGCATGTACAGCACAAGTGCCTGCTTCATTTCCTCCGGCGTCTGGAAGCGTTCCTCGGGACGCTGCGCGCAGGCCTTCTGAATGATGGAGGTCAGCTCATAGTCCGCGTAAAGCGCCGGGGGCAGGGGCTTGCCGGACAGACGCAGCTTCTCAGCCATGGCCTCGCCGGTGTTTTCGTCCTCGAAGGGGCCGTGGTTGCCGTTATAGATGCGGAAAAGCAGCATACCCACCGCGTAGAGATCCATGGTGGGATTCGGAGAGGCGGCGATGTCGGACAGCTCCGGCGCGGAGTATGGCCCCAGATAGGACTCCGGCACGGAGGCATACTGCAAGTCCTCCAGAGAGGCCAGACCCAGGTCGCCCAGCAGGAAGCGCCCGGACTGCGTGAGGAAGACGTTCTCCGGCTTGATGTTCTCAAAGAGATAGCCTGCCTCGCGGCAGATGCACAGCGCCTCGCAGAGATCAATGCCCAGATTCACAGCACGCAGGTGGGTGATGGCGTTTTCATAGAGGAAGCTACTCAGGGGAACATAGCGCGGATAGAGGATGTACACATCGTAGCCGATCTCGTCGCGCGGCTCAATCTGGTAGCCCACCGCGCCGCAGAAGCGGCCGGAGCCGGCAAGCTGCTGCCCGAGTGCAAGCTCACGGCGCAGATCCTCCGCGACAGCGGAATAATAGTTGTGTATGGCGGCCGCGTCCGGATAGGCGCCGGAGAGCAGCAGCGCGTTGACCTCGCGCTCCGAGGCGGGCAGGGAGAGAATTTTCAGAACAAAGCGCTCGCCGCCGGACTGCTGCCGGAGAGCATAGCAGACCTGACCATCCTGTCTGCTGAGCTCCTTCTCCACCGTCAGGCCATCGAGCAGGGGAGAGATGATTTTTAAATCGGACAAGTACTTCGCCTCCTTTGATTAAAAATCGAATTCATGCGATTATATACTACGACATTTTTGCAAAAAAATCAATAAGATTATTGTCTTATTCTCAAGAAAATGATATGATAGAGGAAATCATGGGCGGGGCAGCGGCCCCTTCCGGGAATGCAACACGAAAGGAGCATTGGCATACGGCGGTATGCGAAACGATATGGAAGAAAAACGGGTATGCTCGTACTGCGGTACGATTTTTGACAGCGCCCTGGAGAAATGTCCCCTGTGCGGCAGCCGCAGCAGCACGCCACAGGAGACGCAGCCGGAGCAGGAGAGGCCGCGCCCGCAGCACACGGGCGGCGGAAAATTTGCCGCGCCGCGCCGCAGAGGGAAGAAAAAAAGCCGCGCCTCAGACAGCGGCGCAGGCAGCGGCAATCGGCTGCTGCTGGCGGCAGTGATTATTCTGGCCATTGCGGTGCTGCTGGTACTCTATTTTATCGGGGATATGATCGGCTGGTGGCCCGGCTTTGAGGACCTGGTGCAGCGCGAGACGCAGTCGCAGGCAGACAGATCTGAGGAGGCGGGCACCTGCACCACGCTGGAGCTGTCAACGAACAGCCTGTCCTTCACGCAGGCGGGCGAGAGTCTGGAGCTGACCATCAGCGTCAATCTGGACTGCGCGCAGTCGTTGAGCATTGTGCCGACGCGCAGCGGTCTGGTGCGGATTGTGCCCAAGACGGATAAGCCGGTCGAGGGGGTTGAGCTCAAGAGCATGACCTATCTGCTGACGGCTGCGGCAGAGGGAAGCACGGAACTGACGGTGCTCTGCGGCGATCAGGAGGCGGTCTGCACAATTGACTGCGCCTTCGTCTCCGGCTCTGAGCAGACGCAGCCCTCCACAGACACGACGGAGCCCTCGGACTCCGACGAGTCCTCGCAGAGCAGTGATTCCGATTCCGATTTTGAGCCGGAGCTGAACTATGCGGATGTCTCGCTCTTTGCATCGGGCGAGAGCTTCCAGCTCAAGGTGACCAATCTGCCCAGCGGTGCCAAGGTGCGCTGGAGCAGTGGGGATGAGACCATTGCGATGGTGGATGAGAATGGCAAGGTCACGGCGGTAGGTGGTGGCACAACCTATATTACCGCCGAGGTGGATGGAAATCAGGCGAGGATGGTCGTCCGCTGTAATTTTAAGACCAGCGAGCCCTCCACTGGTGGCAGCTATTCGCTCAATTATACGGATGTGACAATCGGCGTTGGAGAGACCTTCTATCTGCGCCTGTATGATTCCAATGATACGCGTATCACCGAGGGGCTGAGCTTCCGCGTGAAGGACAGCTCTGTGGCCACGCTGAAGGAAAACGGAGTGACCGGCGTTTCGTCCGGCATGACCACCGTGATTGTGACCTATAACGGTGAGGAATACACCTGCATCGTCCGCGTGCGCGGCTGAAGCGCATAAGGCAGCGGGGGAAATCACGAGAAGCGTGATTTCCCCCGCTGTTCTGTTTTGGAGGCGGTTGCCCGCGCAGAGCAGCCACGCAGTTCTGTCAGGCTTTGCAGCCGCGCATTCTGCCGGCAAAGATGCCGACGCAGGCCATGATGAGGGACAGGGCGATCATGCACCAGAGCACGGGATTCCAGGTGCCACAGGCGTCATAGATATAGCCCAGACCGGTGGGGCCAAAGGCGGCCAGCGCATAGGAGATGCACTGGCAATAGCCGGAGAGCTTTGCGGTTTCGGCGGGATTGCGGCCCTGCGCGGCAACCAGAGAGATAGCAAGACTCAGCGTGGAGCCAACGGCAAGCCCGAGCACCACGGAGCCGATCACCAGCAGCGCAAAGCTGTGCGCAAAGAGAATCAGCAGGAAGCCAAGCGCAAAGCCCAGCGTGCAGCCAAAGGCCAGCAGATCAATCCGGCGGCAGCGCTGGAACAGAATCGGGATCAGGAAGGTCGGGCCCAGGCAGCAGAGCTGCAACAGCAGCAGAAGCGTGCCGGAGGCGCCCGCAACGGTGGTGCGCGGCTCTATGATCGAGGGGAACCAGGCCAGAATCGAGAAGAACAGGAAGGATTGCAGTCCCATAAAGACAGCCACGGCAACATGACCGGCCCGGAAGCAGCGACCCTCCGGCACGCTGCCGCGCAGCGTCAGCCGTCCGGAGAAGCGCTTGCCGCTCGGGAAGAAAAGAAGAATCGAAAGCAGCGGGAATACGGCGCAGGCGGCCAGGCTGCCATCCCAGCCAATGGAGGCGGCCAGCGTGATGCTGATGCCGGAAACAATGGCGGAGGCGGCGGTCATCGCGGTGGAATACAGCCCCATGACGGAGCCGAGGCGCCTGGTGTAGCGGCTGCGCAGCAGAGCGGGCATCACGACGTTCATGGTGCCCAGCGAGACACCCAGCAGAGCTGTGCCGATGAACAGACCGGCCACCCCCGCATAGGAGCGCAGCAGCAGACCGGCGATGCTGACCAGCATACAAAGGGTCAGCAGCAGACGCGTGTCCATCCGGACGGCCAGCTTCCCGGCAAAGGGCGCGGTCAGGGAGAAGGCAACGAGCGGAATGGTGGTCAGAAAGCCGGCGACAAACGCGCTCAGCCGCAGATCTGCCTGAATCTGTCCAACGAGTGGGCCAACGCCGCCGACGGGCGCGCGCATTGCCAGCGCGATGAACACAATAGCAAGAATGGCAAAAAAGCCCTGTCGTTTTTCCTTATTCAAATGGAAATCCTCATTTCTCTGTAGTTTTGGTATCGGTGGATGCATCGCGGAAGGTGAAAAGCCGCTGCCCCAGATAGTTGAGGCAGACGAACAGGCCCATGCCGGCCAGCATCGCGAGATTGTCGCGGACGACCTCCGTGCTTGCGGAGAAAATCCAGTGCACCAGCGGCTTGGCAACGCCGTAGGCCAGCAGATAGCAGACGGCGATATTCAGCGCGAAGCGCAGCGGGACGCGCCAGTCGTGGCCATTATAATGGAAGGTAAAGTGCCGGTTCAGAAAGTAGCTCATTACGCTGGAGAGCGCGTAGCTGACGGCAGTGGCAGGCCAGTAGGAAATGCCCGCCCAGTTATAGAGCAGGAACATCAGGCCGTTTCCGACGATGGTGTTGAGCACACCGACGAGGAAGAAGCGCAGCAGCTTGCCGTCAAAGAGCGCGCGGATTTTATCCTTTTTCACTCTGCGCCTCCCTTCTCAGCCCAGCAGGTCTGAATTTCGCCGCTGCTGGAGACGGAGAAGACGGTCTCGCCGTCGGTGGAGCAGTAGCGCAGCAGAACCTCCGGCGCGGCGTCGCAGTTTGCGGCAACGTCGATGGCGATGGTCTGTACCACGGTCAGATAGGTTTCCGGCGCAAGCTCATCGCGGTAAATATCCGCAGCCAGCGTGCGGGCCTCGGCATAGGTCATATCGGTCTGACGGCTCAGTGTCAGCAGACCGTCTGTATAGCGGACGTCGTAATCCGGCCACTGGCGCGCGGCATAATCCGCCACCGACAGCGGAGTGGAGTCCGGCGTCTCCTGCGCCGGTGCGCGCAGGAGGAAGAAATAAATGCACAGCCCCGCAATCAGCAGAATCAGCACAAGAGAAAAAATGAAAAGCGTCAGAACAACAGATTTTTTCATGAATCTACCACCTTTTGGCTATATCATAACGGAAACGCGCAGAAATGTCAAATGGGAGCTTCCACCACGCGGCTTGACAGGCTCCGGCAGAGCGGCTAGAATGGGGCGGGGAGGTGAGTTTCCATGTGGAAATGCGGCGTTATTGGCTATTTACTGCTGATGAATCTTCTGACGCTTCTGCTGATGTGTGTGGATAAGTGGCTGGCGCGCCGACACCGGCGGCGCATTCCGGAGCGGACGCTCTTGGGCGCTGCGCTGCTGGGCGGCTGCTTTGGCGGGCTGCTTGGCATGTATCTGGCCCGTCACAAGACGCGCCATGTGCGCTTTGCGGTGGGACTGCCGCTGATGTCACTGGTCTACGCGGTGCTGCTGTATCTGGCGTGGCTGTGGCTTGGCGGCTGAGTGGCCTGCACCGGGACAGACGGACAGCAGCAGCTCCAGCGCCGCGTCGCAGGCGGCAAGGCGGTTTTCCCGTCTGCCGCCGCGCAGCAGCAGTCGGCGGCAGACGCAGTCCTGCGCCGATGCACAGGCAATAAAAATTTCACCCACGGTGGGATTCTTCGCATCCGTGCCGGGGCCGGCGTTGCCGGTCACGGACAGGGCAAAATCGGCGCCCAGGCGTTGCTGCGCGCCGCGCGCCATCTGTTCGGCAACCGCCGCGCAGACGGCGCCACTGTCCGCCAGAAGCGCCGGATCCACGCCCAGAAGCGATTCCTTGAGCGCGTAGGCGTAGGAAACCACGCCGCCGCGGTAGGCCCGCGATGCGCCGGGCACATCCGTCAGAAGCTTGCCGAGCAGACCGCCGGTGCAGCTTTCTGCCGTAACCAGCGTCATTTCAGCGCCCGTCAGCGCCGAAATGACGCGTTTTGCATTCCGGTTGGGAAGCGGCCAATGCGCGATCCATTGCATCGCGCCGAAGCCGAGCATCGTTCCGACGGTGTTGAGAAGTACATCCTCCGTCTCCGACGTGCCGGTGCTCAGGACGAACTGAGCAGTCTCAATCAGAGCCGACAGCAGCAGGCCGAGCAGACAGGCCCGGCCGAAGCGCAGCCCGCAGCGCCGGAGAAAGACCCCAAGCGGCACAAACCAGAAAAGATTGCCCAAAAAGAGATAGAGAAAGTAGCGCACATTTCCGTGGAACAGGTAGGAAAAAATCGTCTGAAAGGGAATGAGAACCAGAGAGCCGCCGAACAGGGAATTGGTTGTCCAGCCGCTTCGGAACACGGTGATGCGCAGCAGAACGAGAAGATAGAGCACAAGGAGCGCAAGCCCCCATCTGCGCAGCTTAGCCATCCCAGCGCACCCGGATCAGCTCCGTGTTTTGCAGTGCGCGCGCGATCAGACCCTCGAAATCCAGCGTCCGGCAGGCGTGATCGACCTGGCCGATGGTGGGCTTTGTCTTCGGGTGCTTCGGCGTGAAGACGGTGCAGCAGTCCTCATAGGGGAGAATGGAGGTTTCCATCGTGCCGATTTTGCGCGCGATGGTGACGATTTCCTCCTTGTCCATGCCGATGAGCGGCTGGAAGATGGGCAGCGTGGTGGCGGCGGCGGTCACGGCCATGGCCTGCATGGTCTGAGAGGCCACCTGACCCAGATTCTCACCTGTAACCAGACAGCCGCAGCCGTGGTCGCGGGCGATGCGCTCAGAGATCATCATCATGAAGCGGCGCATAATCAGCGTGAAATATTCCTCCGGGCAGTTGTCCCGGATGGCCTCCTGAATTTCCGTAAAGCTGACGACATTCACGGTCATCCGGCCGCAATAGCGCGTCATCAGCCGCGCAAGCTCCAGCACCTTGTCTTTGGCCAGCTCACTGGTGTAGGGATAGGAGAAGAAGTGGACACACTCGAGCTCCACGCCGCGCTTGGCGATCATGTAGCCCGCAACCGGCGAATCGATGCCGCCGGAGAGCAGCACCATGGCGCGCCCGCCTACGCCGGTGGGCAGTCCGCCGGCAGCGGCCTCAGCGGGGCCGTGGACATAAGCCGCGCGGTCGCGCACCTCGACATAGACGGTGTATTCCGGGTGGTGGACATCCACCGTCAGGCTGGCAATGGCCTCGGCAATGCGGCCACCGATTTCCTGCGAAATCTGAATGGAATTCAGCGGGAAGCGCTTGTCCGCGCGGCGGGATTCCACCTTAAAGGATTTGGACAGCCGCAGGTCATCGCCCAGGTAGGCCATTGCTGCCTCGAAAATCGCGTCAAGTGTCTTTTCACAGGGGCGGCAGCGGCACAGGCTGACCACGCCGAAAATAAAGTGGCAGGCCTCCCACGCGCCGTCGAGGTCGCAGAGCGCGTCCTCCGGCTCGACAAAGACCGTGGACTGGACGATGGAAATGCGGAATGCGCCGAAGGCGCGCATCCGGCGGGAAATGTTGGTTTTCAGTCGGTTTTCAAACTGGAAGCGATTGCCGCCCTTGAGGACGATCTCGCCCAGCTTCAGAAGAAACATCTCATTCATGCTTACGATCAACTCCAAATTATTACGAAAGTTCAGAAATCATCCCTGCGCATAGCGGAAGGTGCGGTACTGCACAGCCTCAGCGATGTGCTGCGGCTGAAGCTCGGCGCTGCCGTCCAGGTCGGCAATGGTGCGCGCGACCTTCCGGATGCGGTCATAGCTGCGGGCGGTCAGCCCCATGGAATCAAAGGCCTGCTTCATCAGCGCGGCGCAGGCGTCGTTCAGATTGCAGTGCTCCCGCAGCTCCCGGGGCTGCATGTTGGCGTTGCACTGGCAGCGTGTGCCGGAAAAACGGCTGCGCTGCACCGCACGCGCGGCGTCTACACGGGCCTTGATTGCGGCGGAGGACTCCGGCTCGGCATGACTGCGCAGTTCATCAAAGTTCAGCGCGGGTACCTCCACAATGATATCGATCCGGTCGAGCAGCGGGCCGGAGATGCGCGAAAGATACTGATTGACCGAGGCCTGCGAGCAGACGCAGCGCCCGGAGGGGTCACCATACCAGCCGCAGCGGCAGGGATTCATCGCGCAGATCAACTGGAACTGGCTGGGGAAGCTGGCAGAGCCGCTGGCGCGGGAGATGGTCACCACGCCATCCTCAAGAGGCTGACGCATGACCTCAAGCACCTCCTTGCGGAATTCGGGCAGCTCGTCCAGAAAGAGAACACCCTTGTGCGCCAGCGAGATCTCGCCGGGACGGGGTGTGCTGCCGCCACCGGTAAGCCCCGGGGCGGAGATGGTGTGATGCGGGGAGCGGAAGGGCCTGCGGCGCAGCAGCGGCGCCTCCGGCGGCAGCATACCCATGACGGAGTGAATCTGCGTGACCTCCAGCGCCTCGCTGCGGCTCATGTCCGGCAGAATGGAGGGCAGACGCCGGGCCAGCATACTCTTGCCGGAGCCGGGCGGCCCGATCAGCAGGACGTTGTGGGAGCCTGCGGCGGCAATTTCCAGGGCACGCTTGACATTCTCCTGCCCCTTGACATCCCGGGAATCTGCCAGATCTTCCTCTGCGGCATCGGGCTCCCAGGGCGGCTCCGGCGCAATCGGTGCCTCGCCGCGCAGATGCGCAACGAGCTGGCGCACCTCCTGAACGGGAATGACGCACAGGTCGCCGGCCAGGGTAGCCTCCCGCGCGTTGGCGGCGGGGACATAGAGCGTGCGGACACCGGCCTGACGCGCGGCAATGGCCATGGGAAGCACGCCGCAGACCGGGCGCAGCCGCCCCTCCAGGCTCAGCTCACCGAGGAAGGCGCTGGGCTCTTTCGGAATGCGGCAGACCTCCTGTGCGGCCAGAATGCCCAGCAGGATGGGCAGGTCATAGAGTGTGCCGGATTTTTTCGTGTTGGCGGGGGCCAGATTCAGCGTGATGCGGCTGACGGGGAAGACAAAGCCGCTGTTTTTGATCGCGGCGCGCACACGCTCACGCGCCTCCTTGACCGCAGCGTCGGGCAGCCCGACGATGTCAAAGGCAGGCAGGCCACCGGAGATAAAGCACTCCACCGAAACCAGATAGCCGTTGATGCCGCTGAGCCCGAGTGAGTCCAGATGGGAAATCATTGCATCCGGCCCCCTTTTCTGTCAGGATAGCTCTATCATACAGCAAAAGCAGCAAAATTACAATTCCGTTTTCGCGCAGGCGCGCAGCTTTTCAAAATTTTTGAGGAATTTCTGTAAAATGTGAGCCGCAGCGCGTTTTTCTGATTTACAAAACAGAAAAATGGTGGTAGAATAAAAGTGTCTGTGAACCAATACTTTTCAGGAGGTATTCATTTTGGCAAGAAAATTCAAGACAATGGACGGCAATACCGCCGCCGCACATGTCAGCTACGCCTTTACTGAGGTAGCCGGCATCTATCCCATCACCCCCTCGAGCCCCATGGCCGACTATGTTGACCAGTGGTCTGCTCAGGGCCGCAAGAACATTTTCGGCAACCGCGTCAAGGTCGTCGAGATGCAGTCCGAGGCCGGTGCTGCCGGTACCGTCCACGGCTCTCTGGCCGCCGGTGCGCTGACCACCACCTATACCGCCTCTCAGGGTCTGCTGCTGATGATCCCCAACATGTATAAGATCGCCGGCGAGCTGCTGCCCTGCGTGTTCCATGTTTCCGCCCGTACTGTTTCGGCCCACGCGCTGAACATCTTCGGTGACCATTCCGACGTTTACGCCTGCCGTCAGACCGGCTTTGCCATGCTCTGCGAGACGAACGTGCAGGAGGTCATGGACCTGGCCGCTGTTGCGCATCTGTCCGCCCTTGAGGGACGCGTTCCCTTCATCAACTTCTTCGACGGCTTCCGCACCTCCCATGAGATCCAGAAGATCGCAATCTGGGACTATGAGGATCTGAAGGAAATGACCAATATGGACGCGGTTGAGGCATTCCGCAAGCATGCCCTGAACCCGGAGCGTCCTGCCATGCGCGGCTCTCATGAGAATGATGACATTTTCTTCCAGCACCGCGAGGCCTGCAACAAGTACTACAACGAGCTGCCCGCAGTCGTTGAGAAGTACATGGCCAAGGTCAATGAGAAGCTTGGCACCAACTATCAGCTCTTTAACTACTATGGCGCGCCCGATGCCGACCGCGTGATCGTGGCAATGGGTTCCATCAACGACGTGGCTGAGGAGGTCATCGACTACCTCAATGCCAACGGCCAGAAGGTCGGCCTGATTAAGGTTCGCCTGTTCCGCCCGTTCGCGGCAGAGAAGCTGCTGGCTGCCATCCCCGCAACCGCAAAGAGAATCGCTGTGCTTGACCGCACCAAGGAGCCCGGCTCCCAGGGCGAGCCCCTCTATCAGGATGTCGTGATGGCTCTGGCAAAGGCCGGCAGAAACGACGTCACCGTCATCGGCGGCCGCTATGGTCTCGGCTCCAAGGATACCCATCCGGCTTCCATCTTCGCAATTTACGAGGAGCTGGCTAAGGATGCGCCCAAGCATGAGTTCACCATCGGCATCGTGGACGATGTGACCAACCTCTCTCTGGAGGAGAAGCCCGCTCCCGGTGTTGCCGCAGAAGGCACCATCGAGTGCAAGTTCTGGGGTCTGGGCGGCGACGGTACCGTTGGCGCCAACAAGAACTCCATCAAGATCATCGGCGACCACACCGATAAGT
>CAYXIN010000050.1:0-13228 GCA_964465395.1 uncultured Oscillospiraceae bacterium
ATAAAAATAACGAACCGACAGTCGATAATTGTATCAACTGTCGGTTCTGCTTTGGTGCCGCTGACCGGACTCGAACCGGTACGGTATCGCTACCAGCGGATTTTAAGTCCGCGATGTCTACCTGTTCCATCACAGCGGCGCATACAGGCGCACGCGGCAAAGCCGCAGGTGGTGTAACAGAATTATAGCATTTCTGCTCTGCGGCGTCAAGCGGGGATTCCTGAAAGTTTTGCGTTCTAGCGAAGAAGCTGCAAGGCAGCGTCGAGAAGACTGTCCCGTCCTGCGCGCAGGTCAGACAGCGTCGGGACTACAAAAAGATCCGGCTGAATACCGGTGCCGATGAAATCTGTTCCATCCAGCAGACGGTAGCCGACGGAGCAGATGCGGAGGCGACCGCCACAGGACAGACGGCGCAGCAGTGGCGTGCCACTTGTGCCGGCGCTGGGCTGACCAAGCAGGCGCGCGCGCCGATTGCTGCGGAGCATTGCAAGAAAATCTTCGGCGGCGGATACCGTGTGGCGCGAGGTCAGCACAATGCAGGGGCCATGGTAGAGGGCTTCCTGCTGCGCGTTGCCATACTGATCCTCGTAGCGCTCGAAGTTGCAGCGGCGCAGATATTGCTGCGCACGTTCGACCTCCGTCCGGCTGGTGAGGCCCCTGGCAATTTCCTCCTCCGTGCGGGCCGGACTCCATCCGGCAAGCTGAGAGGCGGAGGCAAGCGCAACGCCGCGGCCGGCGCGTGTCCATTTTTGGCAGGCGCCGAAACTGCCGGGAATCAGCAGAGAGGCGATTTCGGCGGCGTAGAAGGTCATCCCGCCGACGTTTTCGCGCAAATCCAGAATCAGGCCGCGCATGTCCGGGCATTGCAGCAGCGCCTCGCGCACGGCATCGGCATGGCTGCGGAGGAAGTCGTCCAGACGGATGTAGAGAATGTGCTCCCCATAACGGCGCGCGTCAAGCGCAGCAAGTCGGAGTGGCTGCATCGCGTCGGTGGCATGGAGGCCTGCGGTGTGATTCTCGCATGCGCAAGGGGAAAGATCAAAACGGAAGCTCCCGCAGTCGCTTTGCAGCAGATTATCCTGCGGACGCAGATAGAGCGGCAGCAGCCGTTTGAGGGGATAGGGCGCAATCCAATCGTCAACGTGGTAGGCATAGCGGCGCAGATCGTGCAGGAGCGTGGAGATGGGCGTGCCGTTGATGGCCTCCACACGCGCCCAGCGAAACGCAGACAGCGCATCCGTTGTGGCTGCAATACAGCAGGCATCGCCAACAAAATCCAGCGTAAAGGGAAGAAATGTGGCAAGACCCTCCGGTGCCGGGAAGCTGTAGTCCGTGTGGCCGTCGCCAAGAAGATTCAGGAATTCTGCCAGAAGCAGATGAAACTGCTGTGCGCTCTCCGCAGCGGCGACCTTTGGAAGCCAGGCGCGATAGGCAGCGTCCCAGTCCAGCGTGAGCCGGTCGAAATAAGGAAAGAGCGTTGCGGCCAGATGCCAGGCCATAGAAAGATCCGCGATACGCGCCGTCTGTGTGGTATTCATGGATGACTCCCCCTTTTTCTCCGCATTATAGCAGGCGGGGCAGGGAAGAACAAGTCTTGAATTGAGTGCTGTTCTATGGTATAATATATATATATGAAGGGCAGCGGTGCTGCCGACTGCAATTGAAGCCTGTAAGGAGACATTCGCCGTGCCGGGGATGTCTCCTTTTTGATGCTGACAGAATAAGACTGCGTTTTACTCCTTGCAACGTGGGTGAGAATCCTGTATAATAGAAAATGGAAAAATGTAAAGGAGATCTTTGATGTGGCAAAGCTATATTTCAAGTACGGCTCCATGGGCTCATCCAAGACGGCGCAAGCCCTGATTACGAAGTATAATTATGAAGAAAATGGCATGAAGGTCTGGCTGGTCAAGCCGGCTGCGGATAACCGCGATGGCGCGGTGCTGCTGCGCAGCCGCGTTGGACTGGAGGCAACGGCAGAGGTTATCGGCCCGCAGGTGGATATCCATGCTCTGTTTGGCACACTGCGGGGTATTGATGTGATTATTGTGGACGAGTGCCAGTTCATGACCGGTGCGCAGATCGACCAGCTTCGCGAAATTGTGGACGAGGCGAACATCCCGGTGCTCTGCTTTGGCTTGCGCACCGATTTTCAGAGCAAGCTCTTCCCGGGCAGCCTGCGCCTTTTTGAGGTGGCAGACACGATCACGGAAATCAAGGCCATCTGCGACTGCGGCGCAAAGGCAACCACCAACGCGCGCATTGACAGCGAGGGCTACGTCGTGACGCAGGGTGAGCAGCTCCTTCTCGGCGGCAATGACAGCTATATTGCCATGTGCCATAAATGCTGGATGCGCAATATCCGCGAGCAGCGCAAGGTGCGCTGAACCCGAAGGATTCTTATTTTGAAAGGAGAAATGAAATATGAATTATCCCACCCCCCATATCAATGCCAAGCCCGGTGATTTCGGCAAAACCGTCCTGATGCCCGGTGATCCGCTGCGCTCTCAGTTCATTGCGGAGAATTTCCTGGAGAATCCGGTTCTGGTCAACAATGTGCGTGGTGTGCAGGGCTACACCGGCTACTATAAGGGAGTCAAGGTCTCCGTCATGGCTTCCGGCATGGGTATGCCGGCCATCGGCATCTATTCGCATGAGCTCTATAATTTCTTCGATGTGGAGAATATCATCCGCGTTGGCTCTGCCGGTGCCATTCAGGAAAACATCAATCTCTATGATCTGGTGCTGGCGCAGGGCTCCTGCACGGACTCCAACTGGGCGGCGCAGTATCATCTGCCCGGCACCTTTGCGCCCATCGCCTCCTGGGAGCTGCTCTCTGCGGCGGTGGAGGCATGTAAGGCCAACGGCGCGGTCTACCATGTGGGCAATGTCAGCTCGTCCGACACCTTCTATGGAGATCATATCGGCGTGCCGGAGGGACTCGACAGCGTCTATGGCCTGAAGAAGATGGGCGTTATGGCCCTTGAGATGGAGAGCGCCGCGCTCTATATGAATGCCGCGCGCTATGGCAAGCGCGCGCTGTGCATCTGCACCATTTCGGATCATGTGCTGCGTGGCGAGGAGACGACTGCGCAGGAGCGCCAGACTGCCTTCACAACCATGATGAAGGTGGCGCTGGATGTTGCGGCCCGCATGGAGGCATAAGCCGGTCTAACCGGCCCTGTGAATCACACTGGAAAGGAGCTTGCTGCTGTCAATGAAGCGTATATTTCTGATTGTACTGGATTCCTGCGGCTGCGGAGAGATGCCCGACGCGGCGCGTTTCGGGGATGTTGGCGTCAACACCCTGCGAAGCTGCGCGGCCTCTGACCGGCTACATATTCCGAATCTGCTGGCCTGTGGACTTGGCCACATCGATTCGGTGGATTTTCTGCCCAAAACCGACTGCCCGCGCGCGGCGGTAGCCAGACTGACCGAGGCGTCCATGGGAAAGGACACAACCATCGGGCACTGGGAAATTGCGGGTCTTGTTTCCCCCAATCCGCTGCCGACCTATCCCAATGGCTTCCCGGAGGAGATTCTGGCGCCCTTCCGTGCGCAGACGGGACGCGGCGTTCTGGCCAATGCGCCCTGGTCCGGCACAGCCGTGCTGGATGCCTATGGCGAGGAGCACATGCGCACCGGCGACCTGATTGTTTACACCTCGGCTGACTCGGTTTTTCAGATTGCTGCGCATGAGGAGATTGTCCCGCCGGAGCAGCTCTATGCCTACTGCCGCACGGCGCGCAGCCTGCTGGTCGGTCAGCATGGTGTGGGGCGCGTGATCGCCCGCCCCTTTGTCGGCAGCGGGAAGGGTCACTTCACCCGCACCGCCAACCGGCACGATTTCTCGCTGGAGCCGCCCGCCCGGACGATGCTTGATGCGCTGTGTGACGCGGGGCTGGATTCGCTGGCGGTGGGCAAGATTTTTGACATCTTCGCCGGACGCGGCACCACAGAGCATGTCTACACCAGCGGCAATACCGACGGGCTGCAAAAAACCATGGCCTATGCCGCGCGCGATTTCCATGGCCTGTGCTTCGTGAATCTGGTGGATTTTGACATGCTGTATGGCCACCGCCGGAATGTGGATGGCTATGCCGCCGCACTGACGGAGTTTGACGCCTGGCTGGGCGAATTCATGCAGAAGCTCGGGCCGGAGGATCTGCTGATGATTACGGCGGATCACGGCTGCGATCCGGCCTATAGCGCAACCACCGATCATACCCGCGAGTATGTGCCGCTGCTGGTTGCCGGGACTGCGGTCAGACCGGTGAATCTGGGCACGCGCGGCAGCTTTGCGGATATTGCCGCGACGATTACGGCGCTGCTGGGCGTGGACTATGAAACGCCGGGGCGGAGCTTTGCCGCGGAGATTCTCTGAGCGCTGCGGAGGTGTGTGTCATGAGCCATATGGAGCTTGTCGCCCTGGCGCTGGCTGCGCGCGAGCGCGCTTATTGCCCCTACTCGCATTTTGCGGTGGGCGCGGCGCTGCTGACGGCGCAGGGGCGGGTTTATCAGGGCTGCAACATTGAAAACGCAGCCTTCGGCCCCACCAATTGCGCCGAGCGCACGGCCTTCTTCACGGCTGTCTGTGCCGGTGAGCGGGATTTTGTGGCCATTGCTGTGGTCGGCGGCCCCGCCGGGCAGCCGGTCAGTGCGCTGTGCGCGCCCTGCGGCGTCTGCCGCCAGGTGATGCGCGAATTCTGCCGGGATGATTTCACGGTGATCCTCAGCGCGGGCGATGGCGAATGCCGCTGCTTCCCACTTGCGGAGCTGCTGCCGCTGGGGATGACAGGCGCAGATCTGCCGGGGTGATTTTCGACCAATTTAACAAAATTTTAACGAATAGCTTGACTTTTTGCGCACTTTGTGACATAGTATATGCGCGATTATTCGCGAACATATTTTTGTGGAGGTTAAGAAAATGAAGAAGCTTATCGCACTTCTCCTGGCGCTGGCGGTCATGATTTTCGGCAACTGGAAGCCGCTGAATATTGCGCTGTCCTCGCTGCTGTTTGGCCTGTTTAAGTGCATTTCCGTATCCTATTCCTTCCTGGATATCAACGGAGACGGCGTGAAGCTGCTCGATGAGCTGGGCATCAGCTCCTACCTCTACCGGATGCTGCCCTATATTGTGACGCTGATTGTTCTGGCGCTGACCTCTAGAAAGTCGCGCGCGCCCAAGGCTGAGGGCATCCCCTATGACAAGGGCCAGCGCTGAGCCACACTGAGAGAAAAACGGGAGGAGAGAGCCTGTGGAGGATGTAATCGTCCTGGGAATTGCCGGTGGCAGCGGCAGCGGAAAGACCACCCTGATGAAGAATCTGCTGCTGCGCTTTGGCGATGCCATTTCCGTCATCAGCCATGACTATTATTATCGGGCGCATGACGAGCTGCCATTTGAGGAGCGCTGCAAGCTGAATTACGATCACCCGAACGCCTTCGATACGGAAATGCTGGTGGAGCATATCCACCGTCTGCGCCGCGGTGAAGCGGTTGAATGCCCGACCTATGACTATGTGCAGCATAACCGTGCGGCCGAGACGGTGCGCGTGGAGCCACGACCGGTTATTATTGTGGAGGGAATCCTGATCTTTGAGAACAGAGCGCTCTGCGATGAGATGGATATCAAAATTTTTGTTGATACAGACGCGGATGTTCGCCTGGCGCGGCGGATTCGCCGGGATGTTGCGAAGCGTGGCCGCAGTCTGGAGTCGGTTCTGACGCAATATCTGACAACGGTCAAGCCCATGCACGAGCAGTTTGTGGAGCCCAGCAAGAAAAATGCTGACCTGATTGTGCTGGAGGGCGGCAAAAATCTGGTGGCACTGGATATGATTATTGACCGCATTCAGCGCCACATCAACACCGTGCGAATCGGCTAGAAGCTGAAAACAAACACAGGCCACGCTGCTTTGCAGCGTGGCCTGTGCGTTATGGTTTCAGCGAAAGAGGGTGCCGAATTGCTCCAGCAACAGGGAATAGCGGTTGACGTCCGGCTTGGCGACGACGCCGGCAGCGCGCAGCGCTTCAAACTCCGCGCGACTGACCCATCGGGCGTCGCAGGTTTCACCCGGCTGAAGGGTCAATTGCTCCAGCGGGATGTCTTTTTGCAGAAAGTAGACATCGCAGAAGCCGTTTTTTCTGCGGTAGCTGCCGACCTGCCGGAATTCCTCCGGCTCGGCATGAATGCCGGTTTCCTCGCGCAGCTCGCGCTGGATGGCTTGCAGGCTGCTCTCGCCCGCGACGGCGGCACCGCCGGTGACGGCCCACTGGTTGGGATAGGACTCCTTCTCCGGGGAGCGGCGGGTGAGCAAAAGCTGCCCGGCGCGGTTGAAGGTCCAGACAAAAACGGAAAGATGATATTCGCCCTTGCGCATGGGTCGCCCACGCACATGCTTCTGCCCGGTTTTGTTGCGATTGATGTCATAAATATCCCAAAGCTCCATTGTGCCTCCTATCCATTCCCGGAAAGATGCTCCACGAGAATTTTGATGCCCATCAGAATCAGAATCGCGCCGCCGACAAACTCGGCCTTCGACTTGAACCTGGCGCCCAGCAGATGGCCAAGGCGGACGCCCAGCGCAGAGAAAAGGAAGGTCGTTGCGCCAATCATGGCGATGGCGGTCCAGATATTTGCGTTCGTCAGAGCGAAGGAGACGCCGGTCGCCAGCGCATCGATGCTGGTGGCAACGGCAAGCGGCAGCATGGCGCGCGGGCCAAAGGAGGCGTTCAGCTCCTCCTCATCCCGGCTGAAGGCCTCCCGCAGCATGTTGATGCCGATCAGAGCCAGCAGACCGAAGGCGATCCAATGGTCAAAGGCGCGGATGTATGCCGCGAAGGTGCTGGCCAGCAGCCAGCCGAGCAGGGGCATCGCGGCCTGAAAGCCGCCGAAGTATGCGCCGGTGAGCAGACAGTGGGAGGGCCTGACCTGGCGGACAGAGAGCCCCTTGCTGATGGCAACCGCAAAGGCATCCATGGAGAGTGCAACGGCTGTCGCAAATAGATCCAGTATTGTCATAATATGTATCTTCCTCGGATGGAGTTTGGCCGACGTTTAGTGGCCTGCGCGCGGATGGGTCTTTATACTTCCTATTATTCTAGCATGGAGCCATTCGAAAATCAATAGATTCCGTTCAGAAATCCACTGGGACATTTCAATTTCCTCTCCCGGCGGGAATTAAAAGTTTGAGAGGAAGCCGCAGGGACTTGACAGGGAAAGGCTGACGTGCTATGCTGTAAGCATAGTGTAACATTGTTGCGAAACGAAAGGAGTTATGAATATGTATAGTGTTGTTGCCCTGCTGGTTGTGCTTTTCTGTCCGTTTCTTCTGCCGTTTCTGTTTTTTATCTGATTTGCAATGAAAAATACGACGCTTTGCTACATTGAGCGCGATGGATGCTATCTGATGCTGCACCGGATCAAAAAGGAGAACGATCTGAACCATGGCAAGTGGATTGGCATTGGCGGCAAATTTGAGGAAAACGAGAGCCCGGAGGAGTGCCTGCTGCGCGAGGTGCGCGAGGAAACCGGTCTGACGCTGACCGACTGGCGTTATTGTGGCGTGATTACCTTTGTCTCGGATCGCTGGGAGGGGGAGTATATGCATCTCTTCCACGCGACCGAGTTCACCGGCACGCTCTGCGAGTGTGATGAGGGCGTTTTGAAATGGCTGCCGCGTGAGCAGTTTGACGCGCTGCCCAAATGGGAGGGAGATCCGATTTTCCTGCGTCTGATGCAGGAGGGTGCGCCCTTCTTTTCCCTGAAGCTCTGCTACACGGGAGAGCGCCTGACCGCGCGCGCCCTGAATGGGCGCCCCTTCTGACCCGGCACTATAAAAACAGAATCGTGAAAGAATGAGGCTGGCGCCGGGCGCCAGCCTCATTTGTCTGTTTAATTGAGGGCCTTGCCGCTGTAGAGCTGATAATAGCGGCCCTTCTGCGCAATCAGGTCATCGTGTGTGCCGCGCTCAATGATGCGGCCCTGCTCAAGCACCATAATGCAGTTTGAATTCCGGACGGTGGAGAGACGGTGCGCGATGACAAAGGTTGTGCGGCCATGCATCAGCCGATCCATACCGGCCTGCACCAGAGCCTCCGTGCGCGTGTCGATGGAGCTGGTGGCCTCGTCGAGAATCAGGACGGGCGGGTCGGCAACAGCGGCGCGGGCGATGGCAAGAAGCTGCCGCTGACCCTGCGAGAGGTTGGCGCCGTCGCCGGTGAGCATCGTGTTGTAGCCCTGCGGCAGGCGGGAGATGAAGCCGTCGGCATTGGCAAGCCTGGCCGCAGTGATGCATTCCTCGTCGGTGGCCTCCAGATTGCCGTAGCGGATGTTCTCCATCACGGTGCCGGTAAAGAGGTGCGTGTCCTGCAAAACGATGCCAAGGGAGCGCCGCAGATCCGCCTTGCGGATTTTGTTGATATTAATGCCGTCGTAACGGATTTTTCCGTCTGCAATGTCATAGAAGCGGTTAATCAGATTGGTGATGGTGGTTTTGCCGGCACCGGTCGAGCCGACAAAGGCGATCTTCTGACCGGGGGTGGCATAAAGATCAACGTTGTGCAGCACGGTTTTTTCCGGAACATAGCCGAAATCCACGTCATCGAACACCACGTCGCCGGCCAGCTCCACATAGGTGACGGTGCCGTCTGCCCGATGCGGATGCTTCCAGGCCCAGAGGCCGGTGTGCTCACTCGTTTCGGTGAGGGTGCCATCCGGCAGACGTTTGGCGTTGACGAGTGTGACATAGCCTTCGTCGGCCTCGGGCTGCTCATCGAGCAGACGGAAGACGCGCTCTGCACCGGCCAGTGCCATGACAACGGAATTCAACTGCTGACTGAGCTGAGAAATCGGCTGATTGAAGTTGCGGTTCAGGGTCATGAAGGCGGCAAGAATGCCCAGACTCAGGCCCAGATTGCCCTGAATGGCCAGCACAGCGCCGACCACCACGCAGAGCACATAGCTCAGATTGCCGATCTGCGCATTGACCGGCATCAGAATGTTGGCATAGAGGTTGGCCTGACGCGCGCTGACACGCAGTTGCTCATTGAGCTCCTCGAAGCGGGTGATGGAGGCGTCCTCGTGATTGAATACCTTGACGACCTTCTGTCCCTCCATCATTTCCTCAATGTAGCCATTGAGCGCGCCAAGATCCCGCTGCTGGTGGACAAAATACCGGCTGGAATTCCCGGCGATCTTCTTCGTTGCGTAAAGGGTCAGACCGGTCATAGCCAGCGTGATGACCGACAGGGGAATGGACAGACTCAGCATACTGACCAGCACGCTGACGATGGAGATCAGCGCCGAGAAGAGCTGCGGCATACTCTGCCCCACGAACTGGCGCAGGGTGTCGATGTCGTTGGTATAGACGGACATGATGTCACCGTGCGGATGGGAGTCAAAATAGCGGATGGGCAGACTTTGCATATGCGAGAAAATGCGGATTCGCATATTGCGCATGGTGCCCTGCGCGACATTGACCATCATGCGGTTATAGGCCCAGGAAGCCAGCACACCAATCAGATAGACACTGCCGACCTGCACGAGCTGGAGCAGCAGCGGGGCGAAGTTGGTGCTGTTCTCATCGAGCATGGGCTGAATATAGTCATCATAGAGCGACTGCTGGAACAGCACACCATTGAGCTGCGCCGCGACAGTCAGAACGATGCAGACGAGCGTCAGAAGCAGATGCCACTTGTAATGCTTGAGCACAAAGCCCATCAGACGTTTGAAGGTCTTGCCCATATTCTGCGGCTTCTCCTTGGCAAAGCGGGCGCGGCCGCCGGGTCCGGCGGGAGGACGATTGTTTCCTGCCATTATGCTTCCTCCTTTTCGTCAAAATCGCCACCGGTCTGATTTTCATAGACCTCCTGGTAAATGCGGTTGCTGGCCAGCAGCTCCTCGTGGGTGCCAAAGCCATCGACCTGACCCTCGTTGAGCACAAGAATCCGGTCGGCGTCCTGGATGCTGGAGATGCGCTGCGCAATGATGAGCTTGGTGGTGTCCGGAATCTCCTCGCGGAAGGCGCGGCGGATGCGGGCATCGGTGGCGGTGTCCACAGCGCTGGTGGAGTCGTCCAGAATCAGAATCTTCGGCTGCTTCAGCAGGGCGCGGGCAATGCACAGGCGCTGCTTCTGACCGCCGGAGAAGTTGGAGCCGCCCTGCTCCACATGGGTGTCATAGCCATCGGGCAGATGGATGATGAAATCATCAATACAGGCCAGACGGCAGACGCGGCGGCATTCCTCCAGCGTGGCGTCCTCCTTGCCCCAGCGCAGATTTTCCAGAAGGGTGCCGGAGAAAAGAACGTTCTTTTGCAGCACGACGGAAACCTCGTCGCGCAGGAGCTGGAGATCATAGGTGCGCACGTCCTGCCCGCCGACGCGGACAGCACCCTGCGTCACATCATAAAGACGGGGAATCAGATTCACCAGACTGGTTTTTGCGCTGCCGGTGCCACCAAGAATGCCGATGGTTTCACCGGAGCGAATGTGCAGATCAATATCCTGCAAAACGGGCTTTCCGGTGGCGTCCTTGTGATAGGAGAAATTGACGTGGTCGAAGTCGATGCTGCCGTCCGGAATCTGCGTCACGGGCTGCGCCGGCGAGTCCAGGTCGGAGCGCTCGTTGATGACCGCAGCCACACGCCGCGCACAGGCAAGGCTCATACTCATCATGACGAAGACCATGGAAATCATCATCAGACTCATCAGAATGCTGGTCACATAGCCATACAGCGCCATCAGACCGCCCTCGGTAAAGCCCTCAAGCACGATTGCCTTCGAGCCAAGCCAGGAGAGCACGATGATGCAGCTATAGATCGCCAGATTCATCACAGGGCCATTCAGCGTCACAATGGATTCGGCGCGGACGAACATGCGGTAAACATTTTCGGCGGCGGCAGAGAACTTGCTGCGCTCATGATCCTCGCGGACAAAGGTTTTGACCACGCGGATGGCGCTGACATTTTCCTGCACGCTGGCATTCAGGTCGTCGTATTTCTGGAACACCTTGTCAAACAGACCGGTGGCCTTAAAGATGATGAAGCCCAGAACCACCACAAGGAACACCATGGCCACAACAAAGACCAGACTCAGGCTGGGGTGCAGGGTGAAGGCCATAATCAGCGCGCAGATCAGCATGGTTGGTGCGCGGACGCAGATCCGCAGCAGCATTTGAAAGGACATTTGCAGATTGCTGACATCGGTCGTCAGGCGGGTAATCAGACCGGCTGTTGAAAAGCGGTCAATGTTGGAGAAGGAAAAATTCTGGATATTGCGATACATCGAGTCCCGCAGATTGGCGGCAAAGCCGGTGGCGGCAGTGGCAGAAAAGCGCCCGGCCAGAAAGCCGGACAGGAGAGCCAGCGCTGCAACAACCAGCATCCACGCGCCATACTGAAGAATCATCTGCATTCCGCGCTCAGGATCCGGATTGTTTACGCCCAAATCAATGATTTTGGACATCAGCCAGGGCAGCAGCATATCTGCCACGGCCTCCAGCGCGGAGAAAACCGGCGTGATGAGCGAAACGCGCTTGTATTGCTTGACCTGTGCAAGCAAAGTTTTCAGCATGGATAAACCTCCTTAGACATACAAATTATTATAGTAATTATATTCCGGAAAAAATGGTTAGTCAAGGTGAGAAATGTGAACAAACTGTGTCGTAAGAACGCGCAGCGTGCAGTCAACTCCATCGTGTCGGGAACACTGCTGCTGACGGGGGTTAATTTGCTGCTGCGGCTGTTTTCGCTGCTGTTTCAGAGCTTTCTGGAGCGACATCTGGGCGCAGCGGGGCTGGGACTGCTCCAGCTTGTTTCCACGGTGGGGCTTCTGGCGGGGATTGTGGGGGCCTCCGGCGTGCGGGTGGCGGCAATGTTCCTGACGGCGGAGGAACATGGACATCGCCGCCCGGAGGGGGTTCGGCTGGCTGTTTCGGTTTGCCTGCGCTATGGTCTGCTGGTCAGCGCGGTGGTGGGCGCAGCGCTTGTGCTGCTTGCCGGGTCGCTGGCACACGGCTGGCTTCAGGAGCCACGCGCGGCGCTCAGCCTGCGCGTGATGGGGCTGCTGCTGCCCTTTGGCTGCCTGAGTGGTATTTTGAGCGGCTATTATACGGCCTGCGGCAGAATCGGGAAGCTCACGGCAGTGGAGCTGACGGAGCATCTGTTTTCCATGGCGGTCACGGCGCTGCTGCTCCTGTACTGGGCGGGGGCAGACCTGCGGCGCGCCTGCTGCGCGGTGATTCTGGGCAGCTCGTCGGGGGCGGTGCTGGAATTTGTGCTGCTGTATCTTGGCTATTGGCGCAGTCACGCGCCGCGTGCGGCGCGCGGCAGCGCTGCGATGTGGCGGCGGTTGCTGCGCCTTTGCATCCCGCTGGCGCTGAATGATTATCTGCGGGCGGGCCTCAATACAATTGAGCAATTCCTGATTCCCTATGGCCTGATGTGCCATGGGCTATCGCGGGAGACTGCACTGGCGGAGTATGGAACGGTTCACGCCATGGTTTTTCCGGTGCTGATGCTGCCGGCGGCGATTCTTTATGCGCTGTCGGATTTGCTGGTGCCGGAGCTGTCGCGCCGCCGCGCGCTGGGGGCGGGTGAGCGGATTGTGCATCTGACGGAGCGCTGTCTGCGGCTGTGTGCGGTCTTTGCTGCGGCGGTTGCCGGGCTGCTGCTGCTCAATGGACGCTTTCTGGGCGCGCTGCTTTATGACAGTGCGGCAGCAGGGCGCTATCTTTGCATCTTTGCGCCGGTGGTGCTGATTCTCTATCTGGATGCCATTGTGGATGGGATGCTCAAGGGTCTGGCCGAGCAGGTGAGCTGCGTGCGCTATAACACGCTGACCTCTGCGATGGATGTGCTGCTGCTGTTTGTGCTTCTGCCGCGCTGGGGAATCGGCGGCTATGTATTCAGCTTTGTGCTGACACATGCGGTGAATCTCTGGCTGAGTCTGCGGCGACTGCTGCTTGTGACAGGCTGCCGCCCCACGGCGCGGGTTTTGCTGCGCCCGGTGCTCTGTACAGTGGGGGCGCTGCTGCCACTGCTGCTGCCGCAGCGGGAAAGCGCTGTGCTGCGCAGTGCGGCCTTTCTGCTGCTCTTTGCCGGACTGCTGCTCTGCGGCGCGCAGAGGCAATTGACTTTGCCGCGCGCAGGCGCTAGAATAACAAAAGCAGGAGGGTGCGCCAGTACGGTGTAAGTAATACAGCAAGGTGAAAGTCCTTGTCCGA
>CAYXIN010000051.1:0-12704 GCA_964465395.1 uncultured Oscillospiraceae bacterium
ATTTGCTACCATAAAGGTCTTTTTTGTGCTGTCTGCATAAAATGGTGCAGTTTACGGTGGAGCGCAGGCTTTCTTGGCCTTATTTTTCCCGGCAGACCCGGTTCAGCACAATCGTCACCAGCATGATGACCAGAACCACAATGAAGATACAGCCCCAGCCGAGCCCCATCAGCTTGAGAGACTCCAGAATGCTTGCCGGACGCTCCGGAATCGCTTTTTCCACCTGGCTCGCTGTCATAAGAAGTGCGGTCATAACGTTCATATCTCGACCTCCATTAGGCAAATTGATAAACCAGACTCATAATCAGGCCGCCCGCAATCACGGAAGCAATCTGACCGGAGACATTGACACCAACAGTCTGCATAAGCAGGAAATTCTGCGGATCTTCCTTCAGGCCCATCTTGTGGATGACGCGGGAGGACATGGGGAATGCGGAGATACCGGCCGCACCGATCATGGGATTGAGCTTTTTGCCCTCCGGCAGGAAGATGTTAATCAGCTTGGCAACCATAACGCCGCCGGCCGTATCGAAAATGAAAGCGACCAGACCAAGCGCCATAATCAGAAGGGTCTGCCATTGCAGGAAGTCTGCCGCGTGCATATTGGCGGCAATCGAAATACCAAGGAAAAGGGTAATCAGATTGGCAAGAACCTTCTGGGCTGTTTCGGAGAGGGAATTGAGCACACCGCACTCGCGAATCAGGTTGCCGAACATCAGGAAGCCAATCAGAACAACCGCATCCGGCGCAAACAGGCCGGTGACAATTGTAATCACAATGGGGAAAAGAATGCGGGTCAGCTTGGAAACCTGCTTGGGCTCATAGGGCATCCGGATCAGGCGTTCCTTTTTGGTGGTCAGCAGCTTTACAATGGGCGGCTGCACAATCGGAACCAGCGCCATATAGGAATAGGCTGCGACCGTAATCGGCCCAATGTAGTTGCTCATCAGTTTGGTCGCAACGACGATGGAGGTCGGGCCATCGGCTGCGCCAATGATGGCAATGGAAGCAGCGTCACGAATATCAAAGCCACAGAGACTTGCCATGAAGAAGGTGAAGAAGATGCCGAACTGCGCCGCCGCACCGAAAATCATCAGCTTCGGATTCGAAAGCAGGGGGCCAAAGTCAATCATGGCACCGATGCCGATAAAGAGCAGCAGGGGGAAGAGCTCATTGGCGATACCGCTGTTATACAGCAGGCCAAGGATGCCAACAGCCTCGCCGTCGGCGCCAAGACCAAGCGTAACACCCGGCAGATTCATCATGATTGCGCCAAAGCCAATCGGCAAAAGCAGCGCCGGCTCCATATCCTTTGCGATGGCGAGATAGATCAGCAATGCGCCGATGAGCCACATCACGACCATCTGCCAGCCGCCATCCTGCAGGAGCAGCAGGACATTATTAAACAGAACTTCCAAGTTGGGATTTCCTCCTCATTCATTTTTGTAGCAGAATAATCCTACCATATTCTGCTGGATAAAGCAAGTATAAATCCGGCTAAAGAGCTGTCCGCACACCCCCCACTTTTCCCGTTTTGTGCAAAAGGCTCTGGAAATTATGATGAAACTATGATACAATTTTGATACATGCTTTCAATGAGGAGGAATGCAGCAATGAAGATTCTGATCGTTGAAGATGAAAAGCCGATTGCAAACCTGATTGACCTGAATCTGAGCAGCAGCGGTTATCAGTGTACCTGTGTTTATGATGGCATCGCCGCTGCGGATTTGATTGAGCAGAACCTGTATGATTTAATTCTTCTGGATATTATGCTACCTGGCGCGAATGGCTATGAGCTGATGGAGCAGATTCGCCCGACGGGTACCCCGGTGATCTTCATCACCGCCATGGGCAGCGTCCACGACCGGGTGCAGGGATTGCGGGCAGGCGCGGATGATTATCTTGTCAAGCCCTTCGAGATTGTTGAGCTGATTGCCCGCGTTGAGAGCGTTCTGCGCCGCGCCGGTAAAACCGAGGAGCGCTATGAAATCGGTGATGTGATTGTCGAGCCGCGCTCCATGCTGGTGACGCGCGCGGGTCATCCGGTCACACTGACACACAAGGAGTATGAGCTGCTCCTGCTCTTTGTTCGAAACCGCAACATCGCCCTGTTCCGTGACACGATTTATGAGCGTGTCTGGGAATCGGAGTACACGGGCGACAGCCGGACGGTTGATCTGCATGTGCAGCGCCTGCGGCGCAAGCTCGGCTGGCAGAGCCGCCTGGTTGCCATCTATAAGGTAGGATATCGATTGGAGGATCCCGTGTGAAGTTTTCATGGAAGGTTATCCTGCTGGTCACGTTGCTTCTGGCCTTTGCGCTCTCTCTGGGCGGCTACGCGGTGGTGCAGGCAACCTTTGAAACGCAGATTGAAAATGAGCTTCAGGCTGCGCAGGAGGATATGCGCCTGTTTTCCCTGATGCTGCGCGCGGTCTGCGCCGGAACGACATCCTCCGATCCGGGAGACGGCCTGCGCAGCACAATCAGCCGCCAGCTTCAAACCGGTGGCGCGCTGAGCACCTATGAATTCTGCGTGCTGAATTCTGCCGGTGAGGTGCTGGTGCGCACGCAAAAGCTTGCAGCCCCGGCACAGCCGGTGCCGGATTCGCTCTATGTTCTGGAAAGCCGCATGATTGATCTGGATGGTGAGCTGATTGTGACCTCCTATTGCGTGGATCTGGGGGGAGAGGAAATCTGCATTCAGCGTGAGCGCAATGTGTCTATGATTTTCCGCAGCGCACAGGAAAACCTGAATGATTATCAGTGGATTGTCCTGGCCATTCTGCTGGTCAGCGTCGCGCTGACTACGGTTTCGATTATTCTGTTTACGCAGCCCTTAAGCCGCATTTCCAGAACGGCTCGCCAGCTTTCCGCCGGGCATTATGAAAAGCGCGTACATGTGCGCTCAAACGATGAGCTGGGGCAGGTTGCGCGGGATTTTAATGCCATGGCCGATGCGCTTGAGGCAAAGATTTCCGAGCTGGACAGCGCGCTTGCGCGCCAGAAGGAGTTTACGGCCAGCTTTGCCCACGAGCTGAAAACCCCGCTGACCTCTGTCATCGGCTATGCCGACACGCTGCGCAGCCGGGCGCTTCCGCCGCAGAAGCAGTTTGAGGCAGCGGACTATATTGTCTCCGAGGGCAGGCGTCTTCAGGCGATGTCTTTCGCGCTGCTGGATCTGTTTTCTCTCGAGCGCGAGTCGCCGCAGTTCAGCGACGCATCCATTCGCCAGCTTGTTGCCGATGTTTCACGCAGCGTAACATATCTCCTTCTGGAGAAGCGTCTGCGCCTGGAGGTCAGTGTGCAGGAAACGCAGGTCAGCATGGTGCCGGAGCTGATTCAAACTCTGCTGTACAATCTGATTGATAACGCGCGAAAGGCATCCGAGCCGGGTGGACACATCTGCCTGACCGGAGTCATCACGCAGAGCGGCTATCGCTTTTGCGTGCGCGATGAGGGACGCGGAATCCCGGCGCAGGAGCTGAGCCGGATTACAGAGCCGTTTTACATGGTGGATAAATCCCGCGCCCGCGCCGAGGGTGGCGCCGGTCTGGGACTGGCGCTTTGCAGCCGCATTGCGCTGCTGCATGGAACACAGCTCCATTTTGCCAGTGAGCCTGGAACGGGGACTGCGGTCACATTCTGTCTTGGAGGTGCAGCGCAATGAGAAAGAAATGGTTCTGGTTTCTGCCCGCGCTGGCTGCGCTGGCGCTTGCGTTTCTGCTGCCGCACCTGATTCTGTCAATCCGGCAGAACAAGGCCAGAAGCCGCGTGGAAACCCTTCCTGTGGAGGACAGCTATCTGGAGAGCGGCGATATGAGCATCGTGGAAAAGATGCAGCTCCTTTGCAGCGACGAGGTGCAGGTGCTTTCCGTTGATGTGGCCTACGACATCAGTACGGTGCAGTCCCGCTTCTCCCGGGAGCTCGACCGCCTGGTTTCGCTCGGCGCGCTGAATTATACTGTATCGCTGCCACTTGACGAGGAATTGCAAACCATCCGTTCCGTCTCGCCATACCTGATTATCGGCAGCGAAAGCAGCCGTCTGCTCCGCATTTATGAGATTTCGACCGACGGCCTGACCGCTATTATGGACACGGACACCGGCACGATCTATACGCTGCGTTTCTGGAACAGCACGGAATATGCCATGAAAAAAACCTACATCACCATGCAACTGGACGACAGCGCGCGTGCTGCGTCAGACACTGCAACAGAGTTGAGCGGCTGGTCGGCCTATTATGGTCTGGAGCTGTCGGAGCTCACGTTCGACGATGCAGAGCTCCCGGACGCAGAGGGAAACTGGAATATGGTGTCCTGCCTTCTGCGCGACGCAGCCGGCGAGACGGTGGGCTTCGCCCTGAGCAATCAGTATTCGTCCTATACCATTGCCTGGCGCTGTATCGATGCGGAGGTTGCGCAGTCATTGCGCAGCACACTTTTGGAGCGCGCGGAGAGCGGCGATTCCTCTGGAAAATAATGCTGCAAATATGATGCAAATTCGACGTAGTATATAAATGTATGTGTGCTAAGCTGATTATAAACCTGACCAAATGAAATGAGATGAAGCAATGATTGATTTTGTAGACCTTTCTCACGCAGAGGAGCTGGATGCCTTTGTCAGACAGCACCCAAACTGCCACTTCATGCAAACCTCTGCGTGGGGCCGGGTAAAGAACGACTGGCAATGGTATGGCATTCTCTGCCGCGATGCCGAGCGCCGCGTTTGCGGCTCGATGGCACTGCTGGGGCGGAGATTGCGCGGCCTGAATAGCTGTATGCTTTATGCTCCACGCGGGCCGATCTTCGACCACGGCGATCTGGCAACCTTCCGCCAGTTGATCGTTGCGGCTCGGGAGCTTGCCAATCGCTGCAATGCATATCTTCTGCGCATTGATCCCATGCTGCCGGAGGAGGACAGCAGCTTTCTCGATTTTGCGCGTTTGCTGGGCTTCCGGCGCAACGCCGCAACGGATTACTCGCTTTTCCAGCCGCGCATGTGCTATGTGTTGGATCTGCATGGTCTGACACCGGAGAGTCTCGACCAGAATTATCATCGCTCAACGCGCTACAATCTGCATCTGGCTGAACGACGCGGCGTCACCGTCACACAGGGTGGCATGGCGGATCTGGATGATTTCTATCGCCTGATGTGTCTGACTGCGGCCAACAGCGGCTTTCAGGCAAGGAACCGGGCATATTATGCGCACTTCTTCCATTCGCTGCGCGACTGCACGCGGCTCTATCTTGCCCGCAAGGAGGACAGAACCATCGCAGCAGCAATGGTTGTCTTTATGGGCAACCGCGCCTGGTATATGTACAGCGCGTCTGATCCTGCTGCGCGCTGCGATTATCCGAATGAGCTTTTGCAGTGGCACATGCAGCTTGATGCTATGGAGGCCGGCTGCACCTTCTTCGACTTCCGAGGAGTCGAGGGCTATCCGGTTGAGGGCAATCCCAAGTTTGGACTGCACCGCTTCAAGCAGGGCTTTGCTGCGGAGTTTCACGCTTATGTCGGGCAGCTTGACTATGTTCTGCGCCCCGGCGTTGCCGCCGTGGAGCGTTTCTATGCCTGGCTTCGCAAGCGTCCGCAGAAGCAACCCCATCGAAAAAAGCATACGTCCCCGCCGTCGCTTCAGGCGGATGCGGCGCTTCACTGAAAAATCGGGCCCGGTATTCCGGGCCCTTTTTCCAATCTGACAACATGGAAAGCGGGTGCTTTTTTGCCTTACTATAATCAAATGGATAACCACGAGGCCGCTGACCCCAACTGGGACGAAGCCTATGAACGCGGCTTTGCCGACCGGCTTTATGCAGACACCGGGGATGACCCTGCGCCCAAAGCGCAGCGGCCCGCGCGTCGCCGTCGGCGCCATCGTCTGCTGCGCGTGCTGCTGGTGCTGGCGGTGCTGCTTCTTGCTGCATGGGCGCTGCATTCACTGCTGCTGCGGCAGCCCGCAGGGGCGAGTGACAGCCGTAAACCCGGAACAAGCACCATTCTTCTGGCCGGAACCGATGCCTCCGGCGATCGGACGGATACCATCATGCTGCTGAATATCAACCGCAGCGAAAGACGTATGAGTCTGCTGAGCATTCCGCGCGACACCTGGGTCAATTCAACCTATACGCCGCACAAAATCAACATTGCATACGGCGTGAACGGAAAAGGGGAGAGCGGCATGGCGTCCTTGATGGACTACGTTGCCGACTGCGTCGGTTTTCGCCCGGATGCTTATCTGCTCGTGGAGCTTGACGCATTTGTGGAACTGGTCGATCTCTTTGGGGGCGTAGAATTCGAGGTTCCCTGCGCGATGGACTATGAGGATCCCTCGCAAGGCCTGTCTATTCACCTGCAAGTCGGGGCGCAGCGTCTGGACGGCTATGCTGCCATGGGGCTGGTTCGCTTCCGCTCAGGCTACGCGATGGCCGATCTGGAGCGTGTGCGTGTGCAGCGTGACTTTATGCAGGCAGCCGTGCAGCAATGGGCCCGCCCCGCCAATCTTCTCAAGCTGCCGGACGCTGTGGAGCTGCTTCTGAACCATGCGACCACCGACCTTTCCAGGCAGAATCTTCTCTGGCTGGCAGAGTCGGCTGCGCTTTGCACACAGTCGCAGATGCTGACCATTCCCTATACGCTGGATGCAGCCTACGTTTATGTGGATATATCGGACGCCTATCTGGATACGATCAATACATTCTTTAATCCGTATGAGCGCGCGGTAACACGCGACGATCTGGTGCAGCCCTGAGGTGCGGCATATGGAAAACGCGCAGCTCGTTGGGCGCTTTGCGCCCAGTCCGACAGGACGGATGCACCTTGGAAACATTTTTACGGCGCTGCTTGCATGGCTCTCCGTGCGTGCGGCCGGCGGCCGTATTCTCCTGCGAATTGAGGATCTGGATCCGGTACGCAGCAGACCCGAATATATCGACGCGCTGCGCGACGATCTTGTCTGGCTTGGTCTGGACTGGGATGCGGAAATGCCCCTCCAAAGCAAGCGCAGCGATGTCTATGCCGCACACTTTGCGCAGCTTCCCGTCTATCCCTGCTATTGCAGCCGCAATGATCTGCTGGAGGCCTCCGCGCCGCACGCAGCCGACGGGCGGCGTATTTATGCCGGAACCTGCCGCAGACTGACGCAGCAGGATCGTGCCGAAAAGCTGCGCACTCCGGCCTGGCGTGTGCTGGTGCCCGCCCGCACCATCTGCTGGACGGACGGCGTTTTTGGCCCGCAGGAGGAAAATCTCGCGCTGGAATGCGGCGATTTTATTGTCCGCCGTTCTGACGGCGTCTATGCCTATCAGCTTGCCGTCGTCTGCGATGACGCGCTTGGCGGCATTACGGAGGTCGTGCGCGGCTGCGATCTGCTCGGCTCAACGGCGCGGCAGCTCTGGCTTTATGAACAGCTTGGCTACACACCGCCGCGCTTCCGCCATGTTCCGCTGCTGCTGGCGCCGGATGGCAGACGCCTGAGCAAACGGGAGCGCGCGCTTGACCTCGCTGCGCTCCGGCAGCACATATGCCCGGAAGTGCTGCTCGGACGGCTGGCATGGCTGGCCGGGCTTCAGCCACAGGACAGCCCGCGCAGCGCAGCAGAGCTGGCCGCCGACTTTGACTGGAGCCGGATTTCCCGCGATCCGATCATAATTCAGGACGGGATGTTTTAGCGGCTCGTGCTTTTTTGCGGATTCTGTCGCTTTTTTGCAGAATTCAGTTGAAAAAAACTTTCTTTGTGTTATAATGACAGATGGCAATATGCTTTCTTTGAAAGGATGATACGTTTATGTTCAAAATTGTTCGCAAAAAGGAGCTCAATTCCGCAGTCACGCTGCTGGAGATCGAAGCTCCCTATGTTGCAAAAAAAGCCAGAGCCGGACAGTTCATTATTTTCCGCATTGATGCCTCCGGTGAGCGTGTGCCTCTGACCATCGCAGGCTATGACCGCGAGAAGGGCACTGTCACCATCATTTTCCAGAAGGTTGGCCTGTCCACCAAGATGCTGGGTCAGCTCAACGAGGGTGACTATATTCAGGACTTTGTCGGCCCGCTGGGTCGTCCGACCGAGACAGAGGGTATCAAGCGCGTCTGTGTCGTTGGCGGCGGTGTTGGCTGCGCCATTGCGCTGCCTTCTGCCCAGGCCTTTAAGGAGGCCGGCTGCGAGGTTGACGTGATCGTTGGCTTCCGCAACAAGGATATCGTGATTCTTGAGGACGAGTTCCGTGCATGCAGCGACAATCTCTATCTGATGACCGATGACGGCTCCTATGGTGAGCACGGC
Source organism: uncultured Oscillospiraceae bacterium (assembly GCA_964465395.1). Lineage (GTDB taxonomy): Bacteria > Bacillota > Clostridia > Oscillospirales > Oscillospiraceae > JAZOXB01. The sequence continues at coordinate 8,279 of CAYXIN010000051.1, forward strand.
TTCGTTACCGTCAAGCTGCAACAGCTCCTCGAGGCCGGGAAGCAGTATGACGAGGTTCTGGCAATCGGCCCGATTCCGATGATGAAGTTCGTCTGCAAGACGACTGAGCCCTTTGCCGTCAAGACGATCGTTTCTCTCAACCCCATCATGGTCGACGGCACCGGCATGTGCGGCGGCTGCCGCGTTACGGTCGGCGGCGAGGTGAAGTTCGCCTGCGTCGATGGCCCGGATTTCGACGGACATAAGGTCGATTTTGCTGAGCTGATGAACCGCAATGGCGTCTATCGCGACCAGGAGCAGGAAGATGAGAAAAACCATATGTGCCGCATCGAGAAGATCGGTAAGGCACTGATTCAGTAAGGGAGGAACGGAGCAATGGCAAATATGACAATGACCAAGACTCCCATGCCGGAGCAGGAGCCCAATGTCCGCAACAAGAATTTCAAGGAGGTTTCGCTTGGCTACACGGCTGAGATGGCCGTCGAGGAGGCCAAGCGCTGCCTGCAATGCAAAAAGCCCATGTGTGTGCAGGGCTGCCCTGTCAACATTCGCATTCCCGAGTTCATCGCAAAGGTAGCCGAGGGCGATTTCCAGGCCGCTTACGAGGTGATTACCTCTACCAATGCGCTGCCCGCTCTTTCCGGCCGCGTTTGCCCGCAGGAGAGCCAGTGTGAGTCCAAGTGCGTCCGTGGCGTCAAGGGTGAGCCGGTTGCAATCGGCCGTCTCGAGCGCTTCGTCGCTGACTGGTATCGCGAAAACGTGAATAAAATGCCCGAAAAGCCCGCCTCCAATGGCATCAAGGTCGCCGTTGTCGGCTCCGGCCCTGCCGGTCTGACCTGCGCCAGTGAGCTGGCCAAGAAGGGCTATCAGGTCACCGTCTTTGAGGCGCTGCATACCGCCGGTGGCGTTCTGGTTTATGGCATCCCCGAATTCCGTCTGCCCAAGGCGATTGTCGCCAACGAGATCAAAAAGCTCGAGGCGATGGGCGTCGAGGTTATGACCAACATGGTCATTGGCAAGGTGCTCTCCATCGACGAGCTGTTTGAGATGGGCTTTAAGGCGATCTTCGTCGGCTCCGGCGCCGGTCTGCCCATGTTCATGCACATTGAGGGCGAGGCGCTCAAGGGCGTCATGTCCGCCAACGAGTACCTGACCCGCATCAACCTGATGAAAGCTTATGATGACGCTGCGGATACCCCCGTCATCGTTTCCGGCGCAGTTGCAGTCGTTGGCGGCGGCAATGTGGCAATGGATGCCGCGCGCTGCGCGAAGCGTCTGGGTGCGGAGCATGTCTACATTGTTTACCGCCGCGGTGAGGCTGAAATGCCCGCGCGTCTGGAAGAGCTGCATCACGCCAAGGAGGAAGGCATTGAGCTTTGCACGCTCTGCAATCCCACCCGGATTCTGGATGATGGCAACGGTCGCGTTGGCGCGATGGAATGCGTCCGCATGGAGCTCGGTGAGCCGGATGCCTCCGGCAGACGCCGTCCGATCGCAGTGGAGGGCAGCGAATTCCAGTTGGCTGTCGATACCGTCATCATGGCACTCGGCACCTCTCCGAACCCCCTGATTCGCTCGACGACGCCGGGTCTGGAGACCAACAAGAAGGGCTGCCTCGTTGTCAACGAGGAGAATATGACCACGCGTGAGGGTGTTTACGCCGGTGGCGACGCAGTGACCGGTGCTGCGACCGTCATTCTGGCCATGGGCGCAGGCAAGAAGGCTGCGGCCGCCATTGATGCAAGCTTTCAGAAGTAAGCGCGAGGTATAATCCCATACCGGATTGTCCATAATCTGTGTGACAGAAGCCCCTGCCGGCGCTGCGTCGGCAGGGGCAATTTTATAAAAGCGGAGGTAGCTGTCATGCAGATTAAGGATGTCATGAGCCGCAAGGTCATCAGTATTTCGCCTGAGGAAAGCGCCGCAGTAGCCGCGCGGCTTCTGGCACAGCATAACATCGGCGCACTGCCGGTCTGCGGGCGCGAAGGGCAACTGCGCGGCGTTCTTACCGATCGGGATATTGTTTTGCGCTGCGTGGCGGCAGAGGACGATGTCCGGACAAGCCGCGTCTCAGACCTGATGACCCGACGCGTTGTTTCCGTCCATCCGGAGGACTCGCTGGAGCAGGCTGCGGCGCTTATGGCCGATGCGCAGGTGCGCAGGCTGCCTGTCGAGCAGGGCGGGCGGCTGGTTGGAATGCTCTCACTGGCCGATCTTGCCTGTCTGCCGCAGGAAGGGCAGGATGCGGGCGCGGCGCTGCGCCGGATTTCCTCGAATATGCGCAGCCTGTAGTCAACAAACGAGTGAACTGCCCCAGCTTGCGCTGACAGCACAGGCTGGGGCAGTTCATTCTTTTCTCTGGCTTTTACCATGGTGGCGTGACATACAAGACAGGATTCACCGTTGCACCATTCATGTAGATCGTGAAATGAAGATGTGGGCCGGAGGACAAGCCGGTTGACCCAACATAGCCGATTGTCTGCCACTGGGTGACATAATCTCCAAGCTCCACCGCATCAAAATCCATATGCGCATAAAGGGTAGAGGAGCCGTCACCGTGATTGATGACAACATAATTTCCCCAGATATAGTGTGATTCGGCGGTCGTGACGGTGCCGCTTTTGCTGGCATAGATTGCCGTTCCCTGATAGGCAGCAAAGTCCACGCCGTTATGCATCTTGTATTCTCCGTTTATGGGATGATAGCGCATTCCATAGGCGTCTGTAATGCAGACATAACCGGAGGAAGCAAGCGGAAAAATGAAGCCGCTTTCCGGCGTTGCCTCCGGGGGGCGTCCGTTCCCGGATCCGTCGGCTGAAGTGCATCATAATAAGCCTGCTCCTTTTTGGCAATCTCATCGGAGAGGCGATTTTCCGCATCAGAGAGCGCGTTCAGCACATCCAGCAGCGCAGTTTTGCTGGCCGCAAGCGTTTGCAGCATCTCGTCTGCCTCCGCGCGCCGGGCTTGCAGTGTGGTTTCCGCCTCGGAAAGCGCCAGCTTTTTCATCTCAAGCGCTGCCTTTCCGTCGGCCAGTGCATCCTTTGCCTGCAAAACCTCCGCCGTTGCCGCGCGAAGCGCATCCATCATTCGCTGATCTGCCTTTGCAATTTCTTCTACCATCGCTTTGCGGTTGAGCATTTCTTCAAAAGAGGAAGAAGAAAAGACCACCGCCCACTCGGAGATGCCGCCCCGCTCCTGTATAGCGCGCATCCGTTGCAGGTAATGCGCCGTCAGCTCCTCCAGCTCTGTCTGCGCGGCAAAGAGCGCATCCTGCTTCTGCGCAATCAAAAGATTATACTGGTGGAGCTGTTCTGTCAGATTCTCCACCTCCTGACGCAGGAGGGCAACCTCACGATCAAGCTGAAATTTCTGCTCTGCAAAGCTGAGAATTTCAGCCTCGGTCGCTTTCTTTTCCGCCTCAAGTGCCTGCTTCTGCGCGGCAATCTCATCTGCCTGCTGCGCAAGCGCATCAAGCTCACTCCGGATATCCTCGGCTGGGCTTGCCGCAGTATGCACAAGCGAAGTCAGGAAAACCACCAAAACGAGCAGCAGGGCAGAGAATCGACGAAAGCGCTTCATTTTGTTACCTCCTGTAACCAGATTGTAATCATTTTAGCACGTTTCGTATCGGATTGCAAGCAGGTTTTTCCTATCCCAGCAGCGCATCCAGGGCAGACCCGTCCGCAAAGCAAATCAGCAAATCATTCGGCAGACAGACAATGGGCAGTCCGGCGGTTGCGGCGCCGCTGCGCATACAATCCTGCGTGGGACAGGAGGCGGCGCTGACATAGAGTCTCCCAGCACAAGCGGTCAGCTCATTCCAGTCTGTTCCACGCTCCACGCGATAGCTTGCATCCACAGAAAGATCAATTGTCAGCACCAGGGCACCATCGGAGTAGACATAGGCAAAATCGGCCTTCTCCTGCCGGATGCCAAAGCAGAGTCCCGCACAGAGCAGGGCCAGGGCCGCAAAGAGAATGACCCACCCGCGCGTTTTCATCGGTTCACCTGCGAGAAGGTGCAGTCGAAAAGCAGCGGCGCTGCGCCCTGCGTTGCCAGTATGGTGCCGTCTCTGCAAATCAGAACGGCCTCAAAATCCGCAGACTGCCGCCAGAACTCGAGCGCCTTTTCAGACCCCATCACAAAAAGTGCCGTGGAAAGCGCGTCCGCCTCTGTCGCGTTGTCGGACAGAATTGTCACAGAGCGCAGATCCGTCTCGGCAGGGTATCCGGAGGCGGGATCAATGATGTGGTGGTAGCGCACGCCGTCTGCCTCAAAATATCGCTGATAGTCCCCGGATGTAACCAGCGCCATTGCGCCGGTAAAGCGCAGCTTGGCGATTGCCTCGGAGGGCGCATCGGGATTGGAAATGCCCGTTTCCCGTACTTAAAGATATTGGTTATGTATGAGTGCCTATGCCTACTTG
>CAYXIN010000052.1:0-12651 GCA_964465395.1 uncultured Oscillospiraceae bacterium
AGCATAAATATCTTCAAAAGATTTCACATCGCTGTTCTGGGACATGAAAACAAGCCGGTAAAGCTGCGGTTCTTCCTTGGCGAACAGGATCATCTGCATACCAACCTGCTTGAAAATCGGCATATCGCTACCTGTCTTGTGAGCATAGGACTCAAAGCGTTCCATGGCGGCAGACTTGACCCCCTCGGCTACCTCATCCATGGACTGGAATGCCGTGAAGATCGGGCGGGCAGAAGTGCCCAGCCTTGTGCCCAAATCTCTGGCAGTTAAAGCAGACATTCCTTTCTCGCTGACCAGTTCCAGAGCGGCGGCAATAATTTCTTCTCTTGTATATTTCGGCTTCGGAGGCATAGTAAGCACCTATCCTTTCTTATATCACAAAACTCTTGTTGCATATCACTTGTTTTATTATAATGCAAAGCATCTGAAAAATCAATAGGGTTCATAAAAAAGATACATTTTTGATGCTATAGCAAATTTGATACGGAACGCAAAAAAGCGGAAGTGCATCATAAAAATGCACTCCCGCTAAAATTTTACCGTTCTCGGTTGTCTCTGTGTTTCTTAGGTGTCTGTTTTTGCTGTGTCTGCTGATGCCGTCTTTGGAGTAACTGCTCACGCACGGAACGGATTTCCGCTTCTTCATGGAGCAGACTTGCGACCTCCTGCTTACAGCCTGCCATCATAGCAAAATCATATTTTTCGCCATAGGCAGCTTTCACTCGGTCAATGGCAGAGCGCTCCTGTTCTGTACGAATACCAATATTGTGCTTGCCCGCACCGATATGACGGAGCTGATAGCTGAAAATCAGCATATTTCCACGCAGCTTTTCCATTGCCTCCGCTATGGCAGGAACGGTATTTTTCACCGCCTGCATCAGCTTTTTGACCGCCGATTTCAACTCTCGGAGAAGTGCGTTATCAGCTCTGATCTGCCGATTAATTTCACAGCGGTCGGAGATAATGCCTTTTTTCTCCAAAGCACGGGCAACCACACCCTCGTGAATGGTCGGCTGTTCCGTTAAGCCACGGTCTGCATGACTGCGGTGGTCGATACGGGCATCGTGACCATACTGCTCCAAATAGCGATTGGTCACATCTGCCCATTCTTTTCGCCACAGCACAAGCTGTTCTTCACTGTTCCAACGCTCGGTACCGCAACATTTACAGATCAGTTTGAAGGGCTGTCCAACGGCGTGTTCGCCAGCCTTGATTTTCTGATACCGTTCACGGCTCTTGATACGGTGTCGCTTGAGCTGTTCCTGCCGCTTGATTTCCTCGGCGGTCAGCTCCGGTGCAGGCAGATCAAACCGTCCGATGAATTTCAGATAAATCTCAACCTCCTGCACACGATCCCCGTCAACCTTTTCTGGGGCGTGTACGATGATTTTATCAATAAATTCATTGATCATCGGCGTGGTCAGCTCGGAAAAGTCGGTGTATTTCTTCGCCAGTTCCAAAAACTGCTCCGCACGGTCTGTATCTTCCTCAAAAGCGGACAGATTGCTTTCCATCTCCGCAACGGCTTCCTGCAAGGCTTTCTGCTCGGCTTCGTACTCGGCAAGCAGGGTATGGCAATCCAAGGTTACGGGCGGATTGCAGCGTAGGCAATAAACAGAAAAAGACCACACAGCAGACTGTAAAAAGCCTGTTGTGTGGTCTTACTGTTGGCACCGCTTGAGGACGTCACTCAAAAAATATCGTCGTTTTCAATAATCCTTAAGTGAACGCTCCAAAAGCTGCGCCACTAGATTGAATGCTTAACATTTCTTGTCTGCCATCTGCACAAACTGAGGCTGTTCAGGCAGAACCGGGCCTTTGGCATATATCATTCTATATTCGCACATTTATGATTTGGGCCGGGATATACCGCCGCATCCCCCGCTCAGGACTCGGCTGTGCTGCCAAGCAGTCCTTCCTCCAACTCCTTAAGGAAACGCCGAACGGCATCACGATCCGTCTGGTAGTAAACCCGGTTATTGACGCGCTGCAAATTGATCAGACCATAGGAGAACAGCGCGTTGAGATGCTTGGAAATAGTGCCGGAGGTGAGCTGCATTTCGTTCGCCAGCTCCAGGCCATAGCAGCTCCGCTCAGACAGGCGGCGGAGAATCTCAAATTTGCTGTTGTCGCTGAGGAATTTGAGAATATTGACCAGATTCTCCTGCGCATAGCGCGTGCTCTTCGGAGAGATGCCGGGGCAGACCAGCATACCAACATTGAGCACCTCGCGGCGCTCATCCTGATAATAGTGCATCTGGTTGCAGCCAAGCCACCAGAAGCGCACAATCTGCTTCGGCGCCTCGGGCGCCTCCTGGCCGGTGACGCCCATCATGGTCTGCTTACATACGGCAAAGCTGTTCGAGGCAAAATAATCCTCCCACAGACGAACCGTGCTGGCAACCAGTCCATCATAGTGCCGCAGGAGCTTTTCCAGTCGTTCCGCAATCGGCCGCAGGAGCTGCGTCAGCTCTGCCAGGGCAGCGTCATAGTCCTCCAACTCCTTATAAATCGTCCACTTACAGCCGTTGGGGATCTCATAGGCATCAAGCTGGTCAAAAAGCGGCTGCTCCTCCTCGTTCTCCCCAATCGGAACAAAGCTCAGGCCCGCGCGGTCGATACCGACAATTTTATACTTCTCCCAGCCCTGCGACACCGTTTCGCTGTACATCCTGCGGCATTCCGCAATGCCCTCGTCGAAGGTGTGGCTCTCGCCATCATAGAAGGAGCAGAGCAGAATCTGCGCAAGGCAGGCCCAGTCGCGCCCTGCATCGGGCTGGAGATTGCGAAAATAGGCCTGCAGGCGCGCGTCGTTACGATCCAGCCCATGCGTGGCTTCTCTGAGCATATGCTCGAGTGCATCAAGCACCGCGTCATAATGACGGCGCTCCGACGCATCCAGCCGCTCCCCATGCCGGAGCTGGAAGTTACGGCGGATATTATCCAGTGTGAGATTGTTAACAAATTTGTAAAGCAGCTCCACCGTCTCTGTCAGGATGGAATACTGCGGAATAATCTGCATCATTATGGTTTCCTTTTTTCTTTTACTTTCATTATACTGCGTTTGTCAAGGAATGGGGCGCAGCCGAAGCTGCGCCCCGCGGAAAAGAAGAATGAGAATCAACGAATAATCAAGCTGTTGCAGATGAAGTTTTCTCCGATGTCACATACCTTTTGCATACTGCCGTTGCCCAGGTTGATGGTGTAGAGCGTGCCCTGCACCTTTCCATTGCCAAGGTCATCCATGCCAAGATCGTAAATGACGTACGTTTTGTCATACACCTCGTCATAGACCAGGCTGCGGCCGTCATAATACATACCCCATTCGTACATGCTGGTATGCGCAACCTGCTCACGGGTACCAACCGCGTTGAAGCACTCGCTGTACTCGTTCCACTCAAGCTTGACGCGGGAGAGAATGCTCGAATACCAGGTGTCAACACTGATCGCATAGCCATCCTGAACCAGGAGGTTGCCGGGACGATAGGTGGGCGCGCGGGAGCCATCTTCGACATAAATATCCAGGATATCGCCAACCTTCATGTAGTCCCAGGTCGTGTAGTTATAGCGGCCCTCGGCTTGCAGATTGACCTCAACAATCGCGCTGTAGATCATATACAGGCCGTTCTTGAAGTACAAGCCATTGAGCAGGCCGAAGAGTCGTCCGGTTTCCGGATCCCAAGAAAGGTCTGTAATCTGCGCCTTGACTTCAAGCTGCATTCCATCAACATACACATAGCGGGTCATATCCTTCACGCCGTCACCGAGCTTCGTGCGCTCGAAGGTATCAGGATCGATGGAGTAGAACACACCCTCTGCGTCGAAGGCATAGATGATCTCGCCCGTATCGGCGGCTGCCATGATCGGAGAGAACTCAGCCTCCTCGCGCTTGACGGTCGTCTCGCCCGTCTTCGTGTCAATCTGGAGCCAGCGATGGTTTGTCTCGTCATAGACGTAGAACTTCTGCGCCTCCTCAAGAATATTGACGGTGCAGGTGTCGGTGTAGCCGGAGGCGGTGACGGTGATGGTCACAGCGCCGGACTTATGCGCGGTAACGATACCATTTTCATCAACCGAAGCCGTCTCAGGATCGCTCGAGGTAAAGCGCATGGTCGGATCGACCTTCGCCACGCTGACCGGCAGGACGGTCGCCTCAAGGGTGAGCGTCTCGCCCTTGACCATGGCCGCGCGCTCCGGCAGCCAGACACCGTTGACGGCGACCGTCTCAGGCACCTGCGGCTCAGTCGAGGCATCGGGCATGGAAATCAGGCTCATCATCTGGAATCTTGTGTTGCCAACATAACCGAGATCTGTTTCTTCACCGGTCGCCAGATCAACCAGCGACAGTGTGCAACAGACGCGGTAGGCGTTGCCGCTCACGAAGTCATAGTGCAGACTCTGGAAATACTCATCGCCGCCACGAATGGGAGCAATAGTGGTCAGCTCGCAGGTCCTCTTGTCCATGCGGCAGAGGTTGCCCTCGCCGGTGATGACATAAATCTCGCCATTTTCGTCGGCGGTGATGGCGCGCAGAACCATGTCGTAGCTGTGAATCAGCGTCGTCTTGCCGGTCTTCAGGTCGAACTGCGCGATGCCGCCCGTGACTGTGCCGCCGGAAACCACGCCATAGAGCGCGCCGGTGGTATAGTCGAAGGTCATGTCGCTGACAGTGTAGGGAACCTCCTCCGGCAGAATCTCACGAATCTTCAACGCATCCGCGCTTAGGATCATCAGACGGTTCTTGTAGTTCTCGTTCTCGCCGCCGGGAACCACTGCATAGACATCGCCGTTATAGTAGGTCGCGGCATAGGGCATTTGCAGTTCCCAACCACTCACGGCAGTGACGTTGCTCGGGTTGAAGGCCGGGAATCGGACATAGGTCATGCCACTGGAGGCACCATCGGAAACCAGAAAGGCATAGAGGTCAACCTCCATGTTGATGACTTCCACGGGAACGCTCAGCTCGGCAACCGATTCGCCCTTTGCGTTGAAGACCTCTGCCGTTGCAGTCGTTGTGCCGACAGAGATGCCCTTAATCAGGCCCTCCTCATCGATGGTCGCAATCGAGGTATCCTCGACCGCAAACTCCGCAGTGCAGCTGGCATTCCAGGGCTGCACATCCAGACCGACGCTCATTGTGCCATTCATGGCAAGACGGACGATTTCAGGCAGAGTCGCGGAGGTCACCTCTGCGAAGGGCAGTTCAGGCTCATTTTCAGGAATCTCAAACAGGCCCATGTTCATCGCCATGCCGGTGCTGGCAGAAACGGTGCGGCCGATCTGGTCGAGCTTGACGCTCTCGGCGCGGAGCACGAATTCGTCATAAACGCCCCAGCCATAATCCACCGGCTCAACCGTCAGCTTCGGCGCAATCCAGTACAGCGCGCCGTCTGCGGCGGCATAGTAGAGCGCGTCGGAGTTAAAGGAGTAAATCAGAGAGCCGAAGCTTGTGCAGCTCACGCCGCTCAGATTCGTCCAGGCTGCGTCGGTCGGCCAGCCTGTCTCATCGAGGCGGAAGCTGGTGAGCTGGACACTTTCATTCATGCCAAGCAGGTAGAAGCGGCCCTCTGCGTCAATGCTCATGCCGCCAAGAGGCTGGCCATAGAGATATTCCAGACCGGAAACGACAGTCTCCAACTCGCCCGTGTGGATATTCACGCGGCAGAGCTCATAGCCGCTGGCGTAGTTGATCGCGTAGATGTAGCCATCGGCGTAGTTATACGCCATAGCATTGACCATATAACGGCCATCGCCCACGCGAGGCTGCTTGCCCGTCAGGGTTGTCGCATCCAGGCGGTAGAAGCCACCGGTGCCATCGAAGGCATAGACCGTGCCATCCACATAGGCCGCAGCGGTGACACCGGCGGGAAGACTCAGCGCGCCGGGAACACTTCTGGCATTTGCGGAGGCATTGATATCGAAGCGGAGCCAGGAGTTGCTTGCGCTGTAGTCGGTGCCATAATCATAGACATAGAGCGTGCCCTGCGGGTCGATGACGCGAACCGTACAGGTGGCCTCCAGCGCGCGGTGATGCGCACGGTGCCCGCCTTCTGCGCGGTCACAACGCCGTTCTGATCCACGCTTGCAATGCTCTCGTCGGCGCTCGTCCAGCTCAGGCCGGAGAGACTTGCATAGTAAGGTGCAGGCAGACAGCGCAGCGCGGTGGAAGCGCCCCTGCGCAGCGAGACACTGCTCTGGGTGAGTGCGATACCGGTCAGCGCCGCATCGTCGGGAATCCGGTCGGCTTCCTCCTCATAAGGCTTGAAGAGAGCGGCAAGCTGGCTGTTATACTCCACCGCAACGGAGGAGAGCACTTTGCCGGTGGCCTTGTCGATTTCCTTGAGGGCGCTTTCGCCATCGTAGCCCTGATAGGCCGCCCAGTAGCCCATGTCGAGCAGGCAGTCATCCTCAAGCAGGACGATTGCACGGACGATCTCGTCAGGGTCATGGGTGAATTCCAGCTTTTCAGCGGACTGGGAAAGCAGGGCGCTGTCTGTTGGGCGATCGATCTCGGTCGCAGTGACATTGAGCGCCTGCTGTGCGCGCGCCGGGAAATACTCCGCCATAAGCTGCGCACTTTCCTGAAGGGCATTGCCTGTCGGCACCTGCGTGTTGACCGGACCTGCGGTCGTCACGTTCTCGACCGGCGCATTCTGCACAGTGGCAGAGGCGGGCGAAATCATGCCGGCCAGCAAACACAGCGCCAGAAGCAGGCTGAGAATTCTGCTGCGATTCATATTTGTTCCTCCTTACAGCCCGGCAAAGCGGCAGAACACCACAGCAGCTTCGGCGCGGGTTGCCGAGCCTCTGGGAAGAATCGTCCCGTTGGGGTATCCGCCAAGAATGCCTTTTCCAACTGCCCAGGACATCGCGGTCTTTGCCCAGGCATCAATCTGTGCATAGTCGGTAAACTTCGTCAGCGATGCGCCCTGGCTGACATCCTCGCCGCTCCAGTCTGCGTAGCGGTAGAACATCGTGGCCATCTCCTGACGGGTCACAGGATCATTGGGTGCGAAGCTTGTCTCGCTGTGTCCGGTGACGATGCCGTTTTCAACCGCCCAGGCAAGGGCTTCTGCATAGTAAGCATCTGCGCGCACATCCGCAAAGCGCAGCGTGGTCTGCTTTGCCTCGGGCGTGCCGGCCAGTCGGTGCAGCAGCGTCACGAACATTGCACGCGTGAGCGTCATCTCCGGCCCGAAGGTGGTCTCCGTGATGCCGCGGAAAAGTCCGGCGCGGGTAACCTTCAGGATTTCCTTTTCAGCCCAGTGGCCGGAAATATCCGTAAAGGGGTTGCTGGAGTAGGAAAGCTTCGCAGAAGTGGCCGCCAGCTTTATCCTGTTGCGGTAGAGCTCTGTTGCTCTGGCAACAAATGACGCGTTTTTTCCGCTGTCAAAGCGCGCCTCGAGCAGCGCGGTCTTTTCTGCGGGGATGGAGCTTCCGACCCATGCAAAGGAAATCTCTCCCTTTGCTGTGTCGTTCAGGTTGGCAACACCGCAATCCAGCAGCGCCCGGCTCTGCGTCGGTGCAGACGCAGCGTCATAGCGCAGAGTGACGCGGCCGTTGCTGACACCCTCGGCATTGCAGAGGCTCAGGGTCACCACGATCTCCTCACCATCAACACGCAGATCCAGCGCAAGGCTTGCCTCCGGTGTCGTGGCGGAAGCGGTGGTCGCCAGAGCCAGCAGCATACCGAGCGCCAGCAGCAACGCAAGAATTCTCTGTTTCATAGAACGTTTCCTTTCATGTGTATGATTTTTCGCCGCAGCCGAACGCCGCAGCAGTTTCCGTTCCCAAAAACACACCACAATTAGCTTTTTACGCGTCAACTCTTGCTAATCATGAAATGTTTTTGTTTCCTTGCCATCAGTAACAGCAGAGCAAAGCGAAAAATGCAAGTCCTTTTTACGCATATTTGGAAAAAATATGACGATAAAACTTTCACCGCGCAAACAGCGCCCGATTCTTAATAGCAGCTTGACAAATCGCGCGCAGCGCGCTATTCTATGCACACCGCGGGGCGACAGCGCAGTCTGTCCCCCGCGCAATCTCAGCAAGCAGGAGCGTGCTTATCATGCAGAAATTCATCCCCTATGAAAAGCTCTCAAAGAAAAAGAAGCGGGAGCTCGATGCCAGAGGCCGGGCAAGCTGGGGCAGCCTCAGCCCTGTCACCAGAAAGCCCCGGTGCAACAGAGCCTATAACCGCAAAAGAACACAGGACTGGAAGCGCGAACTGCCGCCAGACCTGTGTTCTTTTCTCTATTTCCCCTGTCTGCACTGCGGCCACTCAAAAATCTGCCCTCCGCCCCCCAAATACAAGGAATCGCGCCGGAGTGCTCACTCCGGCGCGATACTATAATAGAAGTAAGGTCAGTCAGAATTCTGCGGCGTCACATTCTGCTCCAGCCAGGTTTTGAGCGCAGCGCGCCCCTCCTCCGACATTGGGAAGGTGCGCTCCGCCTCCATGTCACTGAGCTCATAGCATTTCTCGCCATGCCAGTATTCCGCATGGATGGAGCTGGCCGCCAGGTCAACCTCCTTGGCAGTTGCCATCACCACACTCGGGACAATGCGAAAGCGCAGCGGGCCGCAGCTTCCGGTGAAAACATTATTATTCTCGAATGTGTGCAGATTTGGAAGATAAATCTCAGGCATGGCTCACTGCGCCATGAGCTGCTCCATCTCGTCGATCAGCTCGTCGAAGAGCTTGAGCGCCTCCTCCACAGGAGTCGTTGTGCTCATATCCACGCCGGCGCCCTTGAGCAGGTCAATGGGGCTCTTGGAGCAGCCGCCGGAGAGGAAGCCGATGTAATCCTTCACCGCGCTCTCGCCCTCACGCAGAATGCGACGGGAGAGTGCAATGGCGGCCGCATAACCGGTCGCATACTGGAATACATAGTAATTATAGTAGAAGTGCGGAATGCGCATCCACTCCATGTCAATCTCGTCGTCCAGAACGATATCATCGCCGTAGTAAAGATGATTCAGGCGGCGATATTCCGCATTGAGCACATCCGGGGTCAGGCTGGTACCCTCCTGCGCAAGCTTGCCGATGTTCATCTCGAACTCCGCGAACATGGTCTGGCGATAGAGCGTAGAACGGAACTGCTCCAGGAAGTGGTTAATCAGGTAGGCGCGCTCCTTCTTGTCGGTGGTCTTGCTCAGCAGGTGCTCCATCAGCAGCGCCTCGTTGCAGGTGGAGGCAACCTCCGCCACAAAGATCACATAATCTGCATCCACAGGATTCTGCGTCTTGTTGGACAGATAGGAATGCAGCGCGTGACCCATCTCATGCGCCAGAGTGAACTGGCTGTCCAGCGTGCCGGTGTAGTTCAGCAGCACAAAGGGATGGACACGGGCGCCTGCGGAATAAGCGCCGGAGCGCTTGCCGGCGTTCTCATAGACGTCGATCCAGCGGTTCTCAAAGCCCTCCTTGAGAATTGCGCGGTAGTCCTCGCCCAGCGGGGCGCAGGCCTCATAAACCGTCTGCTTGGCCTCCTCGATGCTGGCTCTCTTATCCAGGCCATCGAGCAGCGGCGTGTAAAGGTCATACATATGCAGCTCATCCACGCCCAGCAGCTTCTTGCGCAGGCGGACATAGCGATGCATCTTGTCCAGATTCTTATGCACAGCCTCAATCAGATTGGTATAAACCGCGACGGGCACATTGGTCACATCCAGCGAGGCATGGAGCGAGGATTCATACTTTCTGGCCTGTGCAAAGAACTGGAGCTGCTTGACCTGCGCGGAGAGAACGGCAGCGATGGTGTTCTTGTAGCTGCCATAGGTATGGTAGAGATTCTCAAAGGCGCTCTTGCGCAGAACGCGGTCGCAGCTCTCCATATAAGAGATGTAGGTACCCTGCGACAGCGGATGGCGGTTGCCCTCTGCATCGACGCAATCCGGGAAGGTAATATCCGCGTCATTAAACATGCCATAAATCGTATCCGGCGCATTGGCCATCTCGCCTGCCGAAGCCAGAAGCTTCTCCTCCGCCGGCGTCAGAACATGCGCGCGGCGACGGCGAATGTCGGTCAGCGCGCGGCGATAGCGCTCCAGTCCCGGGCACTCGGCATAGAAGCGCTCCATCGTCTCGTCATCAATGGCCATGATCTCCGGTTGCGCGAAGCTGCCGGCAGCGCTCATCTCAACAAAGGTGCTCATGAGCTTGCCGACCATTGCCTGATGCACGGAATCGCGGGCATCCTCGTCAGCGCGGCGCATGGCATAGTTGCCGAGATCGCTTGCGAGGATATCGTTCTTCTCCTCCATGGTCACAAAGTCCAGCAGCGTCTGCGCGCTGCTGCCCAGCTTACCAACATAGTCTGCATAGGCAGGAATGGCGGCCTTTGCTTCGCAGAGGGCCTCTTCCCAGGCTTCGTCAGAGGGATAGAGATCCTGGACGGCCCACTTATACTGCTCCTCAATCTCAGAACGCTCGGGGATTTTCTTGATGTCTGCCATAGTACATTGTCTCCTTCATTTCATTTTGTTGAATAAAGGCAAGACCCGCCAGGAATCCCAGAGGGTCTTGCGGGAGATCAGCTCTCGGTGACCTCCAGCACGTCCATCGGGCAGGCCTTGACGCAGATGCCGCAGGCAATGCACTTGGACGCGTTCGTCATCGTGGGCTCATACACAATCACGCCGAAGGGACAGGCCGCCTTGCACTTGCCGCAGCCGACGCAGAGCTTCTTGTTGATCATGTAAACACCGGTCTTGGGATTTTGCGTAATGGCATTATGCTCACAGGCCTGTGCGCACTTGCCGCACTGCACGCAGGTCATGGGACGCACCTTGCCTGCGCGCTCAACAATCTGAACGCAGGACAGATCCGGGTGGAATTCCTTATAGAACGCCTGAGAGCAGGCACGGACGCACTCCAGGCAAGCCATGCACTGAGAACCCTTTTTGACAGTTAACTTTTTCATAACGTGGACCCCTTTATATTTATTGGCCACTCTATTATACAAGGAAGCTGTCACGAAATCAATCCTTTTCGTTCGATTTCACAAAATCTTTGTCGCCCGCATCTCTTTTCAAGACGTCGCAGTAAAGCTTTCTCCTTTTTTCTATTCGTTTCCATCGCAGGCGTCAGGTGCACGGGAACATCCGCCCTCCATACCAGTATCATGCCAGAAGCAGAATCCCGACTGGCGGTATATAACAAAAAGCCCTTTTGTCGGATGACAAAAGGGTTTTGTGTCGGCTGTTGCGAGCCATTTAGATACCAGATTAACGTCGGTCTATTGCAAGGTCACTAAGGCGTAAACGTTCATTTTGTTTTTGCGGGAGTGAAAGTCCGCAAAACGAAATTATAAGTGTGCCTCTCACGCCCGCAGGTACATCACGATGCGCAGCATCGCCTCACGCGCCGAAGGTGTGCTTATTGTGCCGCAAGGCATACTTCGTTGAAAAAGACCTGATGCAAGGCATCAGGTCTTTCTCTGGTGGGGGAAGGTGGATTCGAACCACCGAAAGCACTGCTAACAGATTTACAGTCTGCCCCCTTTGGCCACTCGGGAATTCCCCCCTATATATGCGCGATGTTCAAGAAGCACTGTGGAGCCGGTAGACGGACTCGAACCCCCGACCTGCTGATTACAAATCAGCTGCTCTACCGGCTGAGCTATACCGGCATCTCGAACAGAGCATGATTATTATAGCGAGCAGTTCGCCATTTGTCAACACCTTTTTTCATTTTTTCTAAAATTCTTTTTTGACCCACTCTTGCGTTTCACCGGATCATTTGCTATACTGGTCATATACTAAAACAGAAGGGAGCGCACACCCACCATGCTCAACCCAAACGCTCATTTCAAAACGGTCGAATCGCTCCAGCCTGTCGTTCAGCTCATCAACGAGGCTGCCGCCGCTGTGAATGATCCGAATCGCACCGTCATCGACAGCTCCATTCAGGATCTTCTGACCGGCTCTGTCCATGCGACCTCGGCTGTGGCCGGCTCCATTCCGGTTGCCGCAGCTCCCGCGCTGGCGACAGCCGGCGGCCTGACTGCAACCGGTCTGGCGCTGGGCGCGCTGGCTTTGGCTGGCCCGGCGATTGCTTTGGCCGGCGCAGGGATCGGCGCACTGGCTCTGGCGAACGAAAAGCAGCTCCGCGACGAAAAAACGCGCCTGTATAATGCCGCAGGAAACCGGCGCCGTGATTTGGCCTCCCTGCTGCAAGCCGGGGATACGCTGACGCTGGAGCGGCGGGATTATCTGAATTCTCTTGATGCCCTGCTCCAGCAGGCCATGACTGCACTGCGCGAGGATCTTCAGTAAGGCGTTCGGGGTACATCCCTTGCGCCCCCATTGTCCCAGGCAGCGCGCCCAGGGGGTACCCCGACTTTCGCCCTTCCCCTCCCCTGCTTTTGCGCCAAGCTAAGCGGGGAGAAAAAATTATGACATTTTTCAAAAAAGCTCTTGACAATTCCTCTGTTCGTGCTATAATACAAGAGCTGTTTCGAGAGCGCGCTTTTATCCCGCTTTCGCAGCAGGCAAGCTTCTCCGCTTGCAACGGTATTTCTCTTTTATAATTTCATTTCTTCTTACTTGGGGGTATAGCTCAGCTGGGAGCCCGGTTCAATCGGTAAACGACCCCTGTTTCAAACAACATAAGTTAATAAATGCTCTTTCCCACATCTGGGGGTA
>CAYXIN010000053.1:0-12609 GCA_964465395.1 uncultured Oscillospiraceae bacterium
GCCCAGATGGGCCGCGCTGCCGGAATCCATCTGGTGATTGCGACCCAGCGTCCCTCTGCGGACGTGATTACCGGCCTCATGAAAGCCAATATCCCCTCGCGCATTGCCTTTGCTGTTTCGTCCGCAATGGAGTCGCGCATCATTCTGGATACCCCCGGCGCAGAAAAGCTGGTTGGCAAGGGCGACATGCTCTTTGCGCCGCTGGGTCAGGGAAAGCCCAAGCGCGTGCAGGGCTGCTTCATCACGGATGAGGAGGTGCAGGCGGTCGTCGATGCCATTAAGGAAAAGACGGACAGCGATTATTCCACGGAGATTCTCGAGCAGATTGAGAAGCGCGCTGAGCAGAGCGGCAAGCCCGGGGCGGAGAGTGCCGGGGCTGCCGACCCGGATAGCGACGAGCTGCTTCCTGCTGCGGTTGAGGTCATTCTGGAGACGGGGCAGGCCTCGGTCTCCATGCTCCAGCGCCGCCTGAAGCTGGGCTACGCCCGCGCAGCGCGCATTGTGGACGAAATGGAGGAGCGCGGCATCGTCGGCCCCTTCGAGGGCGCAAAGCCCCGCCAGCTTTTGATTACCCGCGAGCAGTGGGCGCAGATGCAGGGCGGCGCAGCGTCCAATCCTCCGGTTGAGGAGGAGCTTCCCTAGTTGTATGTTCTGCGCGCCGGGCAGGGAATGCGCGGTGCGCTGGGGCATAATATTCAATTACGTTGCATCCGGAAAACGGAGCGACAGTAGGAGGTATGTTTTTTTGAATCAAGAAAAGCTTCGGCGCATGGTTGGTGCGGCTGTTCTGGCCGCAGTGGTGGTTGTCCTGCAATTGCTTGGCGGGGCGATTCAGATCGGCCCGGTTTCCATCACGCTCTCGCTGATCCCGATTGTGGTCGGCGCGGCCTGTCTGGGAACCGAGGTGGGCGGCTTCCTGGGCGCGGTCTTCGGTCTGGTGGCTTTCATCGGCTGCGTCAATGGCTCGGATAAAGGTGGCCAGGTGCTTTTTGATGCCAACGCCCTGCTCTGCTTCCTGACCTGCATGGTCAAGGGCATTGCCTCGGGCCTGTGCGCGGGCGGGCTCTACCGTCTCTGCGCGGGGAGAAGCCAAAAGACGGCCAGACAGACGCTTTCCGTCATTCCGGCGGCCATTGCAGCGCCGGTGGTGAACACGGGGCTGTTCTGCCTGGCAATGGTGCTGTTCTATCAGGATACCCTGCGCAATTGGGCCGGGGGGGCGCCTGTGGTGAGCTATGTCCTCTTTGGACTGGCCGGCGTCAACTTCCTGATTGAGCTGGGCGTCAATCTGGTGCTCAGCCCCGGAATTGCGACCGTCATCCGCGCGGTTGAGAAAAGCAGATCACACTGAGAGATAATGCAAAGGGGACGCGGGAAGCGTCCCCTTTGCTGCATTTGCGGCAATTTCCGATCGGCACTTGCAATTCCGGCGGATTTGCATTAAAATAGCAGCGAAAGAACGCAACGCGGGAAAGGCGGTATGTGACTATGAAAATGCTCAATCGGCTGCTGCCGTGGCTGCTGGCGCTGGGGCTGGTCATTGTTCTGGCGGTCTGGGTGACAGGCAGTCTCCCGGAGGAGCCGCAGGAGGCGCAGACTGTGCAGACTGGTCTGGACTACCTGCGCACACTGGAGCAGGAGGACCCGGCCCGGATTGTCGAGCTGCTCCGGCAGCGTGAGGCGGATCGCCTTGCCCAGATGCGGGAGGAGGAGCGCGAGGCGCAGCGGCAGGAGATGATCCGCCAGATCGAATCGGGCGAGGTGGATATCTGGTCCTATTTTCAGGATTATGTGATCCTTGGTGATTCGCGCGCGGTCGGGTTCTATTATTTCGATTTTCTGGAAAAAAGCCGGGTTCTGGCCGATGGTGGCCACACCATCCGCAATGTGGAGCCGCAGTTGGAGACCATCAAAGCCCTGCAACCGCGCTATATTTACCTCTGCTATGGCCTGAACGATGTCAGCATTGGCTATTGGAACACCAAGGAGGAATATGTGGCGGAGCTGCTTGAGGTGGTGGCCATGCTCCGGCGCGAGCTGCCGGAGGCCACGGTGATCGTCAGCTCCATTCTGCCGGCGCGCGACCCGGCCTTCGAGCTCAGTTCACGCTGGTATCAGATTCCGGATTTCAGCGCAGCGGTGGAGGCGGCCTGCCAGGAGCAGGGCATCCTTTTCTCCAACAATGATTCCATCAGCGAAACCTATGCCGAATACTGGCAGCCGGATGGCATTCATGTGCGGCCGGAGTTTTATCCATACTGGGCGACGAATCTGATTCTGACAACCATCGAGGGGGAGTACAATGAGACAGAAACAAATCCTTCTTGAGCTGCTGCGCTGGGCGGTGGTGGCGCTGGCGGTGGTGCTGCTGCTGGTTTCCTTCCGCCAGGCGCCGCTGAGCGACGCTGCGCCGGAGCAGGTGATGGAGGCGGTGACCGCCACGCTGGATATGAGCAATTTGCAGCCCGGCGACAACCAGATGGTCAAGCGTCTGTATGGGCTGAATCCGGCGGAGTTTGAAAGCTGCCTGCTGTATTACCCGATGACGAATATGGAGGCGGAGGAGCTGCTTGTGGTGAAGCTGGCTGATCCGGCGCAGGCCGAGACGGTGCAGAGCGCGCTGCGCGCGCGTCTGGAGACGCAGAAGAACAGCTTCGATGGCTATGGCCTTGAGCAGTATGATCTGCTGACCAATCATTGCGTGATTGAGGTGCGGGGGAACTATATTCTGTTCGTCGTACACAGGGATTGCGACGCGGCGCGCCGCGCGTTCCTGGGCGCGCTGTAGGGAGGGTGCAGGATGTCATTCAGTACACTTACATTTCCGTTTGTTTTTCTGCCGCTCTGCCTGCTGCTTTATTATCTGCTGCCGCGCAAGCTCAAAAACACGGCGCTGCTGCTGTGCAGTCTGCTGTTTTTCGCCTGGGGCTCGGTGGAGTATCTGGTGCTGCTGCTTCTGAGCGTCCTGTTCCACTATCTGACCGGGCGGGAGCTGGCGCTGCTCCGGCGCAAAGGCAAGTCCGGCAAGGGCGTGCTGGCTTCGGCGGTGCTGATGAATCTGCTGCTGCTGGGCTTCTTCAAGTATTATGGTTTCCTCATCGAGAACGTCAACGCGCTGCTTGGCACGGCGTTCACGGCGCGGGAGCTGCCGCTGCCGGTTGGCATTTCCTTCTTTTCCTTCTCGCTGCTTTCCTATCTGTTCGATGTCTATCGCGGCCGGGCACCGGCGGCGGTGAATCTGATTGATTTTGCGACCTATGTTACCTTCTTCCCCAAGCTGGTCTCAGGCCCGATTGTGCAGTATGCGGACATGGCCGAGCAGCTCCGGGAGCGCCACTGCACGCCGGCGCAGTTCGGCGCAGGCGCGCGGCTGTTCCTCGTCGGCCTGGCGAAAAAGGTGCTCCTGGCCAATACGCTGGGCAATACCTTTTATGCGATTTCCGCCCTGCCATTGGACACGGTTTCGACCGCAACGGCGTGGCTGGGGGCGCTGTCCTATTCGCTGATGCTCTATCTGGATTTCAGCGGCTACTCGGATATGGCAATCGGCCTGGCGCAGATGTTTGGCTTCCGCTTCGGGCGTAACTTTGACTATCCCTATGCTGCCTCCAGCATGACGGAATTCTGGCGGCGCTGGCACATTTCGCTGGGCGCATGGTTTCGCGACTATGTGTATATTCCCTGCGGCGGCAGCCGGAATGGAACGTGGAAAACCATCCGCAATCTGCTGCTGGTCTGGCTGTTGACCGGCATCTGGCATGGCGCAAGCTGGACCTTTGTTCTCTGGGGACTGTACCATGGTCTGCTCCTGATTCTGGAGAAATTTGTGCTGCGACGCCTGACAGAGCGGCTGCCCGGCTTTTTGCGCCATGCGCTGACGGTTTTTCTGGCGGTGCTTGGCTGGGTGCTGTTCTTCTCGGATTCTGTTGACGTGGCCTTCGGCTGGCTCGGACGCATGTTTGGCGGTGGGAGCCTGCTTGACACCACGGCGCGCTACTATTGGGGCGGCGCATGGCTGCCGATGCTCCTGAGCGCGCTGGCGTCCTTCCCGGTGGGAGCCTCGGTCGGCAGTCATCTCCTGCGCCGCCGAAGCAGCGGGATGCTGCTTTCGGTGCTCTGGTTTGCGCTGCTTCTGCTGCTGTGCGTTGCAAGCATGATGAACGACACCTATTCCACCTTCCTGTATTTCCAGTTCTGATTGGAGGCGAGTCATAATGGAACAAGGTAATCCCCCGCGCCGGAAAAGACGCTCGATCTACCAGCGCAACCGCCGCACGCAGGGAATCCTGCTGGCGTGTCTGCTGCTTGTGTTTGTTCTGCTCTTTGATTTGCTGGGCTATCTGACGCCGGATCGCAGCTACTCCGAGCAGGAAAACCGGAAGCTTGCCGTTTTCCCGCCGCTGCGCGCGTCAGCTCTGTCAGAGGGAAGCTGGTTTTCGGATTTTGATTCCTATTTTGCCGATCAGTTTCCGGCGCGTGATTTCTGGATCAGCTTGCAGCTCCAGTTCTCCCGCTGGATGGGCGCGACGGAGTCCAACGGTGTGCTGCTTTGCGACGGGCACTATCTGATGGAGCAGCCGGTTGCGCCCGGTGCGCAGCAGCTTGCCGATACGCTTGCGGCGCTGCGCGCCTTTGCCGGGCAGCACAGCGAGACGAATATGCTGCTGTGTGTTGCGCCCAATGCTGCCGCTATTTTGCCGGAAAAGCTGCCCGCGCAGCTTCCCGTGCGCGACCAGCTTGCGGATCTGCGCGCGCTGGCTGCGGATGTGGAGGGCCTGCGCTTTGTGGATGTCAGCGACGCGCTGCTTGCACAGAAGGATACGCAGCTCTACTATCGCACCGACCATCACTGGACGACGCGGGGCGCAGCCTGCGCCTTTGAGGCGCTTGCCCCGGCGATGGGGCTGGAGACGGCGGGGATGCAGTACACGGTTTACCCGGTTTCCACAACCTTTGAGGGTACCCTGGCCTCGCGCAGCGGGTGCCACGAGGTGCGCGACACGGTGGAGCTGTGGATTCCGGAGACGGAAATCGAATATTATGTCACCTACGAGGACAGCGCAACGCGCACCTGTAGCCTCTATTCACCGGATGCGCTGAGCCAGAAGGATCATTACACGGTCTTTTTTGGCGGCAATCACCCCCGCGTGGATATCACGACCACGGCGGAGACGGGGAAGTGCCTGCTGCTGTTCAAGGATTCCTATGCAAACTGCATGGTGCAGCTCATGACGCCCTATTATGAGAAGATTATCCTGATCGATCCGCGCTATTATTATGGCGATGTGGACAGCCTCATCCGGCGCGAGGGCATCACGGATGTGCTGTTCCTGTATAATGCCAATACTTTTTTTGAGGACACTTCGCTGGCGGAGCTGCTGACCGTCGGGGATTGACGGAGGTTGGAAAAATGCATGATTGTTTAACCAGACAGGACATCGAAAAAATGCAGGCGGAGATCGACTACCGCAGACTCGAGCTGATGCCGGAGCTGCTGGAGGAGGTCAAGCGCACGCGCGCCTTTGGCGACCTGAGTGAGAATTTTGAGTATAAGGAGGCCAAACGCGCAAAAAACCGCAATGCCAGCCGGATTCGTTACCTGGAGAATATGATCCGCTCGGCGCAGATCATTGAGTCGGAGGCTGCGCCGGACGAGGTGGGGCTCTATGATAAAGTGCAGATTTATATCCCCGAGGATGAGGAAACCAGCACGATTCAGCTTGTCACGACCGTCCGCACTGACCCGCTCCATGGCCTGATCAGTCGCGAATCTCCCTTTGGCAAGGCAGTGCTGGGGAAAAAGGCGGGTGACAAGATTACGGTTTATGTAAATGACAACTACAGCTATGACGCCGTCATCGTCTCCATCGAGAAGGCGGAGGACGACGGCAGCGCACCGATTTTGCAGTACTGACGCGGCAAACGCGTCACGCAGAAAATGGCCACACGGCAGCATTTCGTCTGCCGTGTGGCCATTGCTTATAGCCATTGATTGGAGAGGTAGAAAATCACAGCGCAGAGCAGCGCAATCACAGCCAGACCAATCCCGCCAAAGAGCAGCGTGTTCCACACGCGGGGCGACATGCGCGGATTGTCATCCTCGGGCGGCTGCTGCGGTGCGGTTGGCGCTGCCTGCCAGGGGCCGACGGTGCTTGCAGTGGAGTCCTCCACCTCGTGGCGTTGCAGCGCATAGAGATCGGAGCTTGCCGTTTCCACCAGCGCGGGATCCAGACGCGGCGCAGAGGGACGCGCTTGCGGTTGGGGCTGGGGGCGTGGTTGGGGTGGCGCGGCGACCGGCGCAGCACGCAGCGGCGCACCACCCGGATCAAAGCAGAAGCCACAGGACATGCAGTAGCGCGCGTTGTCGCTGCCGGAGCGACCGCAGTGCGGACAGAATTTCATAGCGCCCATCCCTTTCTGTCGAAATCTGTCTGTATTATAGCACGCGCCGGAAAGCTTGTCAATTCCTGCGCCCACAGGAGCCCGCGGGCTATTTTGTGTCGGCCTCCACCACAAGCACCAGACCGGGCGCATCATTCGGCAAATCCTGCGCAGCATAGAGCGTCTGCGACGCAGCCGGATTAGACGCGGCGAGTGTGCGCAGGGTGCGCAGATCGGTTGTGTAAAGATGCAGCAGTGCGTTGGAGTCCAGCGTCTCGCAGGCTGCGCCCAGCGTCTCGCGCAGTGCGGCCGAGAGCGCGTCCTCCCCATTCAGGGTAGACATGCGCTGATGGCTTTCCTCCAGCGCAGCCAGCCCCTCCAGCGCGGCCGGGGAGGAATCCCAGAAGACAAGCAGCCCGTGCGCAGCTTCGAGCGGCGACGTGCCAAATTCGTAGCGGCCGGTGACTGTTATGCTGTCGGCCAGCTCCGGACGGCGCAGGGCGGTGGAGCTGGAAAATGTGTCGGCAGACTCCTCGGAGAGCGCAGCGGAGGGAGAATTCGAGTCCGCCGCGCCGGAAAAGAACGCAGCGTTGTCGGCGGCATCCAAACTGCGCTGCCGCAGCGTGGGGAGCGAAACCAGAAGCGCGGTCAGACAGGCAGCGGCCGCAAGACCGGAGCCAAGCGCAATGCGGATGCGGCGACGGCGGGAGCTGCGGGGAGCGGCCTCGACTGCCTGCATGATGCGCTGCTGCAAATCGGGGGGGGGCAGTGCGTCCTCAGCCGAAAGCGCGGCGTCCATTGCTGCGTAAGACTCTAAACGGGCGCGGCAGTCGGGGCACAGGCGCAGATGTGCCTGGAGCTGCTGCTCCTCATCCTCGCTGGTTGCGCCATCAAGATGTGCGCTGATGAGCACCAGATAGTCCTCGCAAAGCATCAGGCCTCGCCCCTTTCCGTTTTGTTTGACGTCGTTGTAATCAAATAGTTCCCACTTTGTAATAATTTCTTTCGCAGTGCCTCGCGCGCACGCGCAAGCCGGGATTTCACCGTGCCCTCCGGAATGCGGGAGAGGGCGGCGATTTCGGCATAGCTCAGGCCGTTCACAGCGCGCAGCACCAGAAGCGTCCGCTGCTCCTCCGGCAGAAGGGAGAGCGCGTCGTGGAGCTGCTCGCGATCCATTCGCGCAAGCACCTGCGCCTCGGTGCCGGGGGCGTTGTCGGGCAGTTCCAGCGTCTGCTCCTCGCCCTCGCTGTCCTGTGTTACGAGGGAAGCGGTGGGACGCCGCCTGACCTGCCGCAGAAAATCAATGCAGGCGTTGGTGGCCAGACGGTAGAGCCAGGTGGAGAAGGAGGAATCAAAGCGAAATTGTGCAAGCGCCCGCCATGCTTTCAGAAAGGTCTCCTGCGTCAGGTCGGCGGCGTCCTCCGGGTGATTGGTCATGCGCAGACAGAGACGATAAATCTGCGTCTGATATTGCTCGACCAGGCGGGCAAAGGCGGAGGAGTCACCATTGATGGCCTGGCGGATACAGCTTTTTTCGTCGATCATCACTCACCTCAAATCTCGCTTGATCGCGCGCACGACCGTCTCAACCTCCTCTGCGTGGCAGAGTCGAGAAATCTGCTCCTTGTAGAAGGTGCTGTGCGCAACGCCGCGCAGATACCAGGCCAGGTGCTTTCTGGCCTCCAGACAGGCAATGTGCTCACCCTTGTCCGCCACAGCAAGCTGGAACTGTCGCAGCGCGGTGTCCATGCGCTCGGACAGGGGCGGAAGCGGGGGAACCGGCAGCCCGGCGAGGGCGGCGCGAATCTGCGCGAAGATCCAGGGATCCCCAAAGGCGGCGCGCCCAACCATCAGATGAGGCGTGGCGCTGCGATTCCGGCAGCGGATGGCTTCCTCGGCGGAGGTGATGTCTCCGTTGGCCATTACCGGGATGGAAACCGCGCGCACCACCTGCGCAATGATATCCCAATCGGCCCGCCCGGAGTAGAGCATGGTTTTCGTTCGGCCATGCACCGCCAGAGCGTCGACGCCGCTGTCTGCAAGCTGCTGCGCAAAGCGAACCACATCAATGGAGCCCTTGTCCCAGCCGATGCGCGTTTTGACCGTCACCGGAACCCGGACGCGGGACTTGACCGCGCGGACAATGGAGCAGGCCAGCGCCGGATCGCGCATCAGGGCACTGCCATCGCCGTTGTTGGCAATCTTGGGCATGGGGCAGCCCATATTGATGTCAATGAAGTCGCATCCGCTGTGTTCCAGCGCCAGCTCTGCGGCGTCAGCCATGATGACGGGGTCGTTGCCGAAAATCTGCGCGCCGCAGAGGGTGCCGACATTGCGCCGCAGCAGGCCACGGCTCTTTTTGTCCTGATAAACCAGGGCGCGGGAGGAGACCATCTCGGTTACGGTCAGATTCGCACCCAGCCCGGCGCAAACCGTCCGAAATGCGAAATCGCTTACACCGGCCATCGGCGCCAGCGCGAGAATGGCGTTGCTTCCCGGAAGATCCATATGAAGTCCCTCCTTTTGGCCTATTTTATCACAGGCACCCGCAAAAAACAACAGAAAATACCCGCAGAACGCAGCAGCATCCCCGTCGGCGCATTTGCACCGACGGGGATGCTGCGAAAGCTCAGATTTTTTTCCAGGTTCTTCTGCTGAACAGAATGAAGACCGGGAGGATCTCCAGTCTGCCAAGCAGCATGGTGAGCGTCAGAACAATCATGGAGAAGCTGTTGTAGCCCGCGAAGCTGGAGTAGGGGCCGACGGCTTCAAAGGCGGGGCCAACATTGGAAATGCAGGTCAGGACGGCTGAAAAATTGCTGAAAAAGCCGTGCTGTACCTCGTAGCTGCCCGCGTCCGAGAGAATGGTGACGGTCTGCCCGTTGACGGGGTCAAAGGACAGAAGCAGCAGCGCTGCCAGAAAGAGGAAAAAGTACAGCGTGATAAAAGCGAAAACGTCGTTGATGGTTCGGCTTTCCAGCGACTTCCCCTCAAATTTGGCGTTGGGGACATAACGGGGGCTGATGAGCTTGCGGATGTTGATATAAGCGCCCTTCAGCGCGATGACAATGCGGGAAACCTTGATGCCGCCGGCGGTCGAGCCCGCCATGGCGCCAATGAACATCACAAGCACCAGCGTTGTGGTGGCAGGCATTGGCCAGACGTGGTAGTCGGTCGTGGTGTAGCCCGCTGTTGTCATCAGCGAGGCCACCTGGAACAGCGCGTGACGGAAGGCCTCCTCCGTGGTGTAGTGCTGCGGGAAGGCATCGAAGCGACCAAGCAGACTGAGAAACACCAGCCCGACCGCTGCGGCGACAATCAGAAAATAGCTCCGGAATTCCTCGCTGCGCAGAACATCCCGCACCTTGCCGATGAGAAGCAGATAGTACAGGCTGAAATTGCAGCCGAACAGAATCAGGAAAATTGCCATCACATACTGCGAGAAGGGATGAAACAGCTCCATGCTGCCGGGAAGGAAGCCGAAGCCGCCGGTGCCCGCGCAGCCGAAGGTCGCAAGCAGACTGAAGAAGAACTGCTCTCCCTCGTAGCCCGGAATCGGTTTGTCCAGCATCAGAATGATGACCTCCAGAACCGTCATGCCCAGATAGATGAGGTAGAGAATGCGGGTCGTGACCTTCATTTTGGAGACGAGCTTGCCAACCTGAGGGCCGGGGCTCTCCGCGCGCAGCAGATGCATGGCTGAGCCGTCGTTGCTCTCCGGGATGAAAATCAGAACGAAAACGAGAATGCCCATGCCGCCGATCCAGTGCGAAAAGCTGCGCCAGAACAGGGTGGAGTGTGACACGGCGGTCAGGTCGGTGATGACGCTGGAGCCGGTTGTGGTGAAGCCGGACATCATCTCAAAGCAGGCGTCGATGTAGCTGGGAATGTCGCCGTTGATGACAAACGGGATGGCGCCAAAGAGCGCCATAACGATCCAGACCAGCGCGGTGAGGGCAAAGCCCTCCTTCTGATAGAGAGCCGTCCGCGCAGGCTTTGGCAGTTGCAGCAGCAGACCGAGCGCGGACAGAAGGACGATTGGAAGGAAAAAAGCGAGAATCTGTCGGATGGATTCGTCATAAATCAGACTCACGGCCAGAGGCGCAAGCATCAGTGCGGCCTCCAGAATCATGATTTTGCCCAAGATTGAGCCGAGCTTTTTGTAGTTCATGGCGTCACCTTATTATTCAAACACGTCTGCCAGGTCATCGAAGTTCTTGTGCGTGGTTACTACCACGACGTTGTCTCCGAGACGGATTGTGGAGCTGCCGTTCGGGATGATGACCTCGTTCTTGCGAATAATGCAGGCAATCAGGCAGTCCTTTTTGATCGTCAGCTCCTTCAGAGGCCTGTCGTAGAAGCGCTCCGGTGTCTTGGCTGCAAATTCCAGCGCCTCAACCTGGTCGTTGACCAGGCGGTAGAGGGAGAGCACGTTGCTGCCCATCGAGTTTGCCAGAGCCCGGACATAGCTGATGATGCGGCTGGCAACAATGTGCTTGGGCGAGACGGTGCTGCCGATGCCAAGCTCGTCGAGCATACCGAACAGGTCATCGATATGTATTTTGGTGACAGTCTTTCGGACATTCTTTCGATTGGCGAACATGGAGACGATGATGTTCTCCTCGTCGTTGTCGGTCAGCGCAACGAAGGCGTCCATGGCGTCAATGCCTTCCTCCAGCAGGAGGTCATGCTGCGTGCCGTTTCCGCAGGCGATGGTGACTCTGGGCAGGGCCTCTGCAAGATAGTCCGCCCGCTCTGCATTTTCCTCGATCAGCTTGACGGTGTATTTTTTCCGGGAGAGCATATCGGCCAGGTAGTAGCCGATTCTTCCGCCGCCCACAATCATGATCCGCTTCAGCGGCGACTGAACCAGATTGACCTCTGCGAGAAAATCACCGAGATTCCGGACGTCGGCGGTGAAATGCACCTTGTCGCCCGCCTGAAAGACGAAGCTGCCGGAGGGGATGATGACTGTATCGCCCCGCTGAACGGCGCAGATCAAAACCTGCGAATGCAGCTTTTTGCCGAGAGAAAGCAGACTTTCTCCAATCAGGGAACAGCCTTTTTCGGCAATCACCTCCACCAGCGACACCTTGCCCTCAGCAAAATGCTCGATTCTGGCAACGGAGGGCAGGTTAATCATGTTGAAGATTTCGGTTGCCGTCTCGCGCTCCGGATTGACCACCATGGAGATGCCCAGATAGTCCTTCATTTCCGCAATCTGCCTGCGGTAGAGGGGATTGCGGACGCGGGCAACGGTGCTCTGAACCCCCAGACGCTTGGCGACCAGACAGGCAAAGACATTCAGCTCGTCATTTCGAGTCAGAGCGATGACCAGATCGGCGGCGCTGACGTTGGCGGCCTCCTGAATATCCATGCAGGCACCGTTTCCGACCACACCGAATACGTCGTATTTTTCGATCAGCGCCTCAATCAGTTTTTTGTCCTCGTCGATGATTGTGATGGTATGGGCCTCGCCAGCAAGATTTTTGAGTATGGTTCGCCCAATTGTGCCAATGCCGATAATTACAATTCTCATTGCATCGCGCTCCTAACATATTAAATATATTTATGCGGGATATGAGTGGTCTGCCGACATCGTATCACGGCTTTGCTTAAAGGACGGCAAAGGAAGCTCTTTTTTATTATAGCACATGGATGCAAAAAAGGGGAGAGGGAACGAATAAAAAAGTGGGCCTGCTATGCTAACGCTACAGCGCATGGCAGCACACAGGCTGCCTGCGGAGACAATTTGCAAAATAGCGCTTGAGAAAAGCTGCGCCGCTTGGCTATTCATCATGTGGCAGCATGGCGATTCAACACCATAACTGTCGCTTTCTGTCAAATTTTAGATTTTATCAGTTATAACTGATGATTTCACAAAATCACCGTTGAAAATCAGATGTAAATATGGTGTGCTGTAGTCAGCCACAGAAAAGGAGGCTGATTCTGATGATCAAACGAGAACTTTAACCGTTGCCCCGGAGACTATTCTGAACTATATCAAATACTGCTGCGACGCATACCTGTTCTATCAGGTCAAGCGGGAAGATTTGCAGAGCAAACAGATATTGTCCTCTAACGAGAAATATTATATTGCCGATCATGGTATCCGGGAGGCTGTCTTTGGCGGCAATATGCGGGATATTAACCTGATTTTGGAGAACATTGTCTATGCAGAGCAATTTCGGTGCGGATAGAGAGCATTATCTAAAATCCCTCATGCGT
>CAYXIN010000054.1:0-12475 GCA_964465395.1 uncultured Oscillospiraceae bacterium
AGCGGGTGCCCTCCGGCAGCGTCAGCACGCGGTCAACGATCTGGTCGATGGTCTGGCGGCGAATCTCTCTGCCGCATTTCGGGCAATGGGGGACGCCAACCTGCGCCCAGAGCAGACGCAGATAGTCATAGATTTCGGTGACGGTGCCAACCGTGGAGCGGGGATTTTTGGAGGTCGTTTTCTGGTCGATGGAAATGGCGGGGGAGAGCCCCTCAATGACATCCACGTCGGGCTTGTCCATCTGACCCAGAAATTGGCGGACGTAGGCCGACAGCGAATCAACATAGCGGCGGCGCCCCTCGGCATAGATGGTGTCAAAGGCCAGCGAAGATTTTCCGGAGCCGGACAGACCCGTAAATACGCACAGCGCGTCACGCGGAATCTCAACATTGCAGTTTTTCAGGTTGTTTTCCCGTGCGCCCTGCACAAGAATAGAATTTCTCATAGTTGCTTCCTCCCCAGTGCTTCCTCCCCAGAATGATTTGGTGATTTGGGTATCAATATGATATTATACCATAGCTTCCGCACAGCAGCAACTAAAAAAATGAAAAAAGAAGATTCCGGCCTTGCGTTTCCGCCGTAAATCAGGTATCATGAAAGAAAAGACAGGCTTCGACCAGCTTCGATACGGGCGGGATAACTTTCCAGTGCGGATCGGGCGCTTCTGTCCGATACTACCTGAGGAGGTGCGCTGATGGATATGAAACAGATTCTTTCGCTGATCGGGCAACCGGCCTTCCTTTGCCGGGATGGACAGGTCTGCTGGTGCAACGCCCATGCGCAGCAGCTTGTGCGCGAGGGAACGGCGCTGTGTGAGCTGCTGGAGGATGGCGGCCTGCTGTTCTCGCTCTGGGATCGGGAGGGAAGCCTGCAAGTGCCGCTTCTGCTCAATGGGCTGGAATATGATGCCTCGGCTTGCGCCACGGCGCAGGGAGAGCTCTTTCTGGCGGGCAACCGGATGCGCCGACAGGCGGATATGGCGGATGTGATGCTGAGCATGTCTGCAAATCTGCGCCGCCTGCTGCAAACGATGATGACTGCCGCGCATCCCATATTCGAGGTGGCGCAGGACTGTGCTGAGGCTGCCGAGCTCAACCGGGCGATGTATCGCCTGCTGCGCCTGTGCAATCAGTATTCCGACGGCGGCCAGCTTTTGAGCGGCTGCCGCACCGCGCATTTTCGCCCGACGGAGCTGCATGTCTTCTTTGACAGCCTGGCGCATGCGGCTGCGCCGCTGGTGGAGCTGGCGGGGAGACGGCTGCGCTACCTTCCGCTCAAGACGCCGGTGCGCGGCGACATTGACGAAGGGCTGATGGAGCGGGCAATTTACAATCTGCTGGATAATGCGCTGCAATATACGCCGCCGGGCGGCGAGATCTGCCTCCAGGTGGAGCGCCGCAACCGCGTGCTGCTGGTGCAGATCACGGACTCCGGCGAGGGAATCCGCCCGGAGCTGCTGACCAGTCTGTTTGAGCGCTTTGAGACGCCGCTGGGGGACGGACGGCGCGGAGCCGGGCTGGGACTGCCCATTGCGCGGGAGATCGTGCGGCTGCATCATGGCTCTATGACCGTCACCTCGGATGCCGCCGGAACGAAGGTGCAGTTTTATTTGCCGCTGCTGCCGGCGCCGTTGCCTCTGCGCAGCCCGATGCTGCAATTTGATCAGTGCGGCGGCCTGAACCATGCGCTGGTTGAGCTGTCGGATGCACTGCCGTCGTCGGTGTACCATCCGGAGGAAGTTCTGTAATATTTGCACCCCCTGTCCCGTATATATGGGACAGGGGGTGTGCTGATGGAAACGGATTTGCAGCGGCAGGAGCCACACGAGCTGCGGCTGGAGGAACGAAAAAAGCTTTCCGTCACGGGCGTGCAGGAGGTAGAGAGCTTTGATGAGGAAACGGTTGTCATGCATACCGCGCGCGGTGTGCTGCTGGTGCGTGGCCGGGAGCTGCATCTGCAAACGCTGTCGGTCGAGGGCGGCTGCGTGGTGGTGGAGGGGCAGCTTGAGGCGCTGAGCTATGCTGAGCCGCAGAAACGTGGCGGCTTTTTTGCGCGCCTGCTGCGCTGAATGAAGCAGCCGCTTGTGGCGCAGACAACGCAGTTCCTTCTGGCTCTCGGACTGGGGCTGGGGCTTGGCCTGCTCTATGATTTTTTTCGGGGTCTGCGGCGCTGCTGCCGCCGACTGACCCATTTGCTGGATTTCTGCTTTGCGCTGCTGTGGCTGTGCGGCAGCCTGCTGCTGGCGCTCTACGGCGGCGGTGGAGTTTACCGCATTTTCATGCTGCTGGGCACGCTCCTGGGCTTCGCGCTCTGGCTGCACTGGTGCAGCCCATGGTTTGCCCCGCTGATGTGCGGGCTTTGGCGCATTTTGACGGCGCCTGCGCGTCTGTTTGCCGCCCTGTGCAGAAAAATCTGCAAAAAAACGCAAAATTTTTTCAAAAACATCTTTTCAAGCGGGGAAAAATCGGGTACAATAACAAATACCACCTCAAATTGAGGAGGAAATCAGGAATCTGGAGGATTATCCTATGCGGCTGCGTAAATCATCACTCATAACGAAGCTGATTCTTCTGGCTGTGATGGTATATGCCATCGTGACAGTTGTCACGCTGCAAACGAAGATCAGCCAGATGAAGCGGAGTAGGGACGCGCTGGAGCAGCAGGTCGCGGCCGTGGAGCAGAGCAATCAGAAGATGGAAAACAAAATCGCTGAGCTGGATACGGATGAGGCGATTCGCGCCATTGCCAGAGAGCGCTTGAATCTGGTGGAGGATGGCGAAATGATTTTTATCGACAGCAGCAATTAACGGAGGGTATCGCGGCATTTATGGAGCTTACAGTAGGCAGCATCTTAGAGGGCAAGGTAAAAACAATCACCAAATTCGGCGCATTTGTGGTGCTGCCGAATAACAGCACAGGTATGGTGCATATTTCAGAGGTCGCCAATACATATGTCAACGACATACGCGAGCACCTGAAGGAGGGACAGAGCGTCCGCGTCAAGGTGCTTCAGATCGATGGGGCGGGCAAGATCAGCCTGTCGATCAAGCGCGCCCTTGAGACGCCGCGCCCCAGTGCGCCCAGACCCAGGTCGGAGCCTGCCGCACCGCGCGTCAAAGCGCCGCTGACCTTTGAGGAGAAGCTGAAGCAGTTTATGTCCGATTCTGACAGCCGGATTGCCGGTTGCCGTCAGTATGAGCACAAGACCAAATCCAGAAGAAGATAATCTTCCGCCCCTCGCTGAGGGGCGTTTTTTTACCATTTTGATGAGGAGGAAGTCCCTTTGAGACATGTTTTGATTACCGGCGGCAGCCGGGGGATTGGCGCGGCTGCCGTGCGCGCCTTTGCTGCGCGCGGCGATGCGGTGAGCTTTTTCTATGAGAAGGAGCACCGGGCGGCCGGGGAGATTGCCGCGCAAACCGGCGCACGCGCCTTTTGCTGCGATGTTGCAGACCGCGCGGCGGTGCTGCGCACTGTGGAGGAAGTGGGCGCGGTGGATGTGCTGGTCAACAATGCGGGCATTGCGCATTATGGCCTGATTTCGCAGATTCAGCCCCAGGAGTGGGAGCGCGTTTTTGCGGTGAATGTCGGAGGCATCTATCACTGCGTGTGCGCAGTTTTGCCGTCGATGCTGCAAAAGCAGTCGGGCTGCATTCTGAATGTTGCCTCCATGTGGGGGCAGGTGGGAGCCTCCTGCGAGGTGGCCTACTCTGCCAGCAAGGGCGCGGTGCTTGCGCTGACAAAGGCGCTGGCGCAGGAGCTGGGCCCGTCTCATATTCGCGTCAACTGCGTTTCTCCGGGCGTCATTCTGACAGATATGGTTTCGCAGGTCAGCCCGGATACCCTGCGTGAGCTTGCCGCGCAGACGCCGCTGGAGCGCAACGGCAGACCGGAGGATGTCGCAGCGGCGCTGGTGTATCTGGCGGACGCGGACTTCATCACCGGGCAAAATCTGCCGGTCAATGGCGGCTTTGTGCTCTGAGCGCGGATGGAATACAAGATATAGAGCTCTGCCAAAAAGGATGCAGGTTTTTTATCCGTTTTTTGCAGGCGTCGGCGCTTGCCCGCGCGGAGCGACTGTGCTATAATAATCGATACGGATGAGAACAGGTCGATTTTTGCCGCACAGGAGAAAGAAATATGCAAACCGTTACGCTGACAACTGAAGAATTACGAAAGCTGCTGTCCTGCGGCTGCTCGGATGCGGTGGCGCTCTATCTCTACCGTCTTTCCGGCCAGCCCCGAGAGACGGCGATGGACGGCTTGCATTTGACCGCGCCACAGGTGGTTGCCGCGACGGATTGCCTGCGGCAGTTGGGACTCTGGGAGGCGGCATCCCGTCCGCCCATGGAGCCGGAACACCCGACCTACTCCGAGTCGGACGTTCGCCATGCAATGCGGGAAAATCAGGGTGCCTTCACCAAGTTGGTTGGAGAGGCACAGCGCCGCCTGGGAAGAACCCTCTCCACGGAGGAGCTGAAAACCCTCCTATCTTTCACGGATTATCTGCGCCTGCCAATTGAGGTGGTGGGGGTGCTGCTGCACTACTGCGTTGAGCGCAGCCGCCGTCGCGGTGGCCGCGCGCCCTCCATGCGCAGCATTGAGAAGGAGGCCTACCGCTGGGCGGATGAGGGCATCGATACGCTGGAGACCGCCAGCCGCTTTGTGCAGCTACAGCTTGAGCTGTTTAACCGGGTGCAGCAGCTCCGGCTTCTGCTCCAGCTTGAGGGACGCCGCCTGACCGCTGCGGAGGAGCAGTATTTGGAGGCATGGGTCTCAATGGGCTTCCCCGATGCGGCCATCCAGATTGCCTATGAGCGCACCTGCCTGAATACCGGTGCGCTGAAATGGTCGTACATGAATTCTATTTTGAAGCGCTGGCATGAGAAAAATCTGCACACGCCGCAGGAGATTCTTCAGGGGGATGCGCCCCCGGCGCAGCCCGTGCGACGCGAGAAACAGCTTTATCCAACGCGCGTGGAGCAGGAGCTTTCGCCTCTGGCGAGGCAGGCGGTGGCTCGTGCGCTGGCTGAGGGGAAGGAGGGCTGAGCATGGCCTACAGTGAACAGGTTTTGCGGCGCGCCCGCGCGCGTCTGGAGCAGGCGAAGCAGGCGCGTGAGCACGAGAATGCGGCACACCGCCGCACAGCCTATGAACGCTATCCCCGTCTGGCAGAGATCGACCGGGAGCTGAAGCAGAGCATGACGCAGCTCATGACGGCGGCGCTGCGCAGCGGCGAGGATCCGACGGAGGCCATTGCGCAGATTCGCGCGCGCAATCTGGCGCTGCAACAGGAGCGCGACTGGATTCTGGAGGCCGGAGACCTCGGAGAGGGCTATCTGGATGAAACGCCGGTTTGCGAGGTCTGCGGCGGCAGTGGCTACGCGGGGAACCGGATGTGCAACTGCTTGCAGGAGCTTTGTCGCCAGGAGCAGAAGAAGGAGCTGACCTCGCTGCTGTGTACCGGGCGGGAGAGCTTTGAGAATTTCCGCCTGGATGTCTATCCGGATGTCTATGATCCCAAGCTGGGTGCCAGTCCGCGCAAGCTGATGCAGTCCAACTTTACAATCTGCCGCCGCTATGCGCAGAGCTTTACGCCGACGGCGGGCAGCCTGCTGTTTTCCGGCGCGACGGGGCTGGGCAAGACCTTCCTGTCCGCCTGCATTGCCAGACAGGTGGCCGACAGAGGCTACAGTGTCGTTTATGACACAGCCATTCGCATCTTCTCCGACTTTGAGGCGGAGAAGTTTGGCCAGCAGAATGAGGAAACGCGCGGTATCACGCGAAAATATATGGCCTGCGATCTGCTGATTGTCGATGATCTCGGGACGGAGATGACAACGCAGTTTACCATTTCGGCGCTTTATCATCTGGTCAATGCGCGGATGATCGAAAACCGCGCGACCATTGTTTCAACCAATCTGAATGACCGCGAGCTGGAGGGACGCTACAGCCCGCAGATCGCGTCAAGACTCATCGGCACCTATCGTCTGGTGCAGTTTGCCGGTGAGGATATCCGCCGAAAATAACTGGGGAGGAAGAAAAATGAAAGTTCTGTTGTTCAATGGCAGCCCGAATGCCCGGGGCTGTACCTACACGGCGCTTTGCGAGGTTGCAAAGACGCTCCATGAGCAGGGCATCGAAACCGAAATTTACCACGTGGGCACGCGCCCGGTGAGCGGCTGCATTGCCTGCCGCAAATGCCTGACGGAAGGCCGCTGCATCATTGACGATGCAGTGACGGCACTGGCTGACCGCCTGGAGGAATTCGACGGCGTCGTGCTGGGCGCGCCGATTTATTATGCCGGGCCGAGCGGCCAGTCCACGGCCTTCTTGGACCGACTGTTCTACAGCGCAGGCTGGAAGCTGACCAACAAGCCCGGTGCGGCCATCGTTTCCTGCCGCCGGGGTGGTGCCTCCGCGGGCTATGACCGCCTGCTCAAGTATTTTGGCATCAGCTCCATGCCCATTGTCACCTCGCAGTACTGGAATCAGGTGCATGGTAACACACCGGAGGAAGTGCTTCGCGATGAGGAGGGAATGCAGACCATGCGCACGCTGGGACGCAATATGGCGTGGCTGCTGCACTGCCTGGAGGCCGGAAAAGCGGCGCAGGTTTCTGCACCACTTCAGGAGCCGCGTGTGCGCACCAATTTTATTCGCTGAGCAGAGGGACGCGCCGGGCGCAGCAGATGCGCCGGTGCGCCTTTTTTCGCTTTACATTTCCGGAGGGCTGGTATAAAATAGAGGGCAGGAGGGATACAAATGAGAAAACAAACCATCAGATGGATCGCGGCGGTATTGCTCCTGCTGACAATGCTCACCTTTTTCCTGCCGTGGCTCAGGCTGCACCTGTCACAGGAGAACCTTCTGGCGGCAACGGCGCAGTTGGAGACTGCGGGTCTGACCCATGCATCGCGCGCGCTGCGCGACGGACGGCTCAGCGCGCTGGAAACAGCGGCGCTTGCGCTGGAGGTGGCCGGGCTGCTGGGCAGTGAGGCGTGGCAGACCTCGGCTCTGGGCATGATGCTCAGTGCGGCAGAGCTGGCGCGACTGCGCTTTGTCTGCTTTGTTTTTGTGGCGGTGCTGTGCCTGAGTCTGCTTCTGCTGCTGATTGATCTGCTGCTGTGTATCTGCGGTCGCTTCCTGTTCGGAGAGAAGCGGGCGCTGCCGCTGGTGCTTACTGTGGCGGCACCGCTGGTGGTTGTGCTGCTGCTTTCGCTCTATCTGGCGGCCTCCAGACTGCTGCCTTCGACCCTTCTGACGTTGCAGTGGGGCTGTGCGGCGGCACTGCTGTGTGCGCTGGCTGCTGCGGTCTTTGACGTCTGGGCGGGATTGGAGAAGCGCGTATGAGAGAACAAAATGGGCGGCCCGATTTTTCGTGGCAGGTGGAGTGGCTGGATTGCGTGGATTCCACAAATGCCGAATTGAAGCGCCGCGCCAGCAATGGTGCGGCAAGCGGAACCGTGCTGCTGGCAGGATGTCAGACAGGGGGACGCGGACGACTCGGGCGGCAGTTTGCCTCGCCGGAGGGCGGCATTTATCTGTCGGTGCTTCTGCGTCCGCAGACGCATCTGCGACGCCTGACCGCGGCGGCGGCAGCGGCGGTTTGCCGGGCTGTCCGGTCGGTCTGCGGCGTCTCGCCGGGGGTGAAGTGGCGCAACGATCTGCTGCTCAATGGGAGAAAGCTCTGCGGGATTCTGACGGAGCTTGCGTTTTCTGCGTCGGAGCTGGACTATGCGGTGCTGGGCATTGGCCTGAATTGCAACACCGCGTCGGAGGCTTTTCCGCCGGAGCTGCGCCAGACGGCAACATCGCTGCGCGCAGAGCTGGGGCACATGGTGTCGCTGGAGACGCTGGCCGAGGCGATGCTGCGGGAGCTGCATGAAATGTATCTGGCACTTCCCGGTGGCGCGCAGGCGTGGATGGCGGAATATGCTGCCGCCTGTGTGACGGTCGGCCAGCGTGTGCGCATTCTGTATGCAGACCAGACGCGGGAGGCCTTCGCCGAGGGGCTGGATGCGGATGGCGGACTCCTTGTCCGCGAAGAAGACGGAAGCCTGGCCGTGATCGACACCGGAGAGGTGTCGGTGCGCGGCCTGAATGGATATACATAAGGAGGATGCACAATGAATCAGTTAATTGAATGCCTGAAAACACGCCGGAGCTGCCGCTCCTTCACCGCGCAGCAGGTGCCGGAGGAAAAGCTGCTGGCAATTCTGGAGGCCGGCACCTATGCACCCAGCGGACGGAATCTCCAGGCGGCGCGGATTGTTGTGTTGCAGAACCCGGAGGAGATTCGCACGCTGGAGCGGATGAACGCGGCAATCCTCGGCGCGCCGGATGCGCACCCCTTTTTTGGTGCGCCAACGGTCTGCGTGGTGCTGACTGACCCGAATGTGCCGACCTGCGTGGAAGACGGTGCACTGGTGATGGGTAATCTGATGAATGCGGCGCATAGCCTCGGAATCGGCTCCTGCTGGATTCACCGTGCGCGCCAGGAGTTTGACACGCCGGAGGGTAGGGCGCTGCTGAAAAAATGGGGCGTCGAGGGCGACTACATCGGCGTGGGCCATTGTCTGCTCGGTATTCCGGATGGCCCGTGCAGAGAGGCTGCGCCCCGCAAGGCGGATTATGTGACGCGAGTGTAAATTTTTACGTTTTCCACTTGCGAAAATCTGAAAATGCGGTATACTATAGTTGATACAGCAGAACGGAGGTTGACCTTATGAAGAATTCCACCCTGAAAACCATCCTGATTATCGTTGGTGCGGTTGTTACGCTGGCGGGCATCGCCATGGCCGTGATTCACTTCTGGGATGACATCCAAAAGCTTCTGCCCTGCAAGCGAAAGGTAGAGCTGGAGGATTTCTCCGACATCGATATTGAGGAATAAGCCAAAAGGGACTGTTGCAAAACGCGGGTTTTGCAGCAGTCCCTTTTCAGTCTGGTGGAAACGCGCGGTATACGGCGCATCAGGTTTTGCGAATGAATTTCTCTCCGCAGCGCGGGCAGCGGATGTTGATTTTTCCGCGGTGCCGGGGAACGCGAACGGTCTGCTTGCAGCTCGGGCAGCGGAAATAGCGGTTGCGGCGGTCGCGCAGACGGGTCCAGAAATTCAGGAGGCGGCGGTTTTCGCGCTGCCGCTGATAAATATTGCGGGAGAGCATACGCAGAACGGCCAGCACCAGCAGTGTATAAACGCACAGGGAGAGCGCGATATACACATAGGAATACGCGACGCTGTGTGCAAAAACGGCAGAGAGAATCCCGTTCAGCAGGCTCAGCCCCAGAGAGGAAAAAAGAAGAACAAAGTTTAACTGATCGGTGCCATAGCGACCGGACATAAAGCGGCGCAGGGAAGCGCCGAAGCGTTTGAACATATCGAATCACCTGTAGCGAATACTGTTTCCGCAGCGCGGGGGAACCCACTGCGCACGGAATATATCCTACAATATAAACGATCTGCGGGATTTTACAAGCTTCAGACGGAATTGTTAACGATTTGTTTACCAATTTTCAAATTTCCATGCGGAAAGAGAAAAAGAATCGCGGCACAGAGCGGACTTTTTCGACGCTTTCTATTGTGCGGGCGCGAATTATTTGCTATAATAAAAAGAAAATGGTTCAGGATGTGTATCTTGAGTGAAGAACGGAATCTGGAAGATTGCGGCTCCATGCGCGCAGGCGGTGGAGCGGCTTAGCGTGGCTGGATACGCGCAGCTCACCGCGCGGGTGCTCAGCAGCCGCGGCTATGACACGCCGCAGGCAGCGGCGGCGTTGCTGGATGACCAGGCAGAGCTGATCGATCCGCTGCGGATGAAGGATATGGAGTGCGCGGTGCAGGTGATTCGCAGCGCGCTGGAGCGCCGGACACGCATCGCGGTCTTTGGCGACTACGATGTCGATGGCATCACGGCAACCTGTCTGCTGGTGGACTATCTGCGCGGCCGGGGCGCGGACTGCGTGGCGCATATACCGGGACGGCTGGAGGAGGGCTATGGCCTGAATGAGGGCGCAATCCGCCAGCTTCATGCCGATGGGGTCGGCCTCATCATTACGGTCGATTGCGGCATCACCGCTGTCGAGGAGGCGCAGCTTTGCAAAGCGCTGGGTATGGCGCTGATTGTCACCGATCACCATGAGTGCAAGGCGCAGCTTCCGCGGGCACAGGCCGTTGTGAATCCGCATCGCCCGGATGACAGCTACCCCCATCAGAATCTTTCCGGCGTTGGCGTGGCCTTTAAGCTGGCTGCTGCACTGGAGGGGGATCAGGCGCGCATTGCCGCGCGCTACTGCGATCTTGTCTGCCTGGGCACGATTGCGGACGTGATGCCGCTGCTGGGCGAGAATCGCCGCCTGGTGGTGATGGGCCTGGCAGCCATGCAGAATTCAACGCGGGTGGGGCTGCGCGCCCTGATTGCCTGCTGCGGCTGCTGCGTGCAGCCGATTACGGCGACGACCATCGGCTATGTGCTGGCGCCGCGCATCAATGCGGCCGGGCGCATGGAGCATGCAGAGCTGGCGGTGCAGTTGTTTTTATCTGAGGATCCGCAGGAGGCTGCGCAGCTTGCGGAGGTGCTCTGCCGCCTCAACCGGGAGCGGCAGGAGACAGAGCTGAAAATATATCGCGAAGCAACCGAGCGCCTTCGCACGGAATGCCGGACAGACAGCGCCATTGTTCTGGCCGGTGAGCAATGGCATCAGGGCGTGGTTGGCATCGTGGCCTCCCGCCTGAGTGAAGAATTCTGCCGCCCGACCTTCCTGATTTGCCTCAACGGAGAGCATGGAAAGGCATCCTCCCGCTCCTGGGGCGGCTTTAATCTCTTTGCCTCTCTGTCGGAGCTTTCGCCGCTGCTGGAGGGCTATGGCGGGCATGAGCTTGCCGCAGGCTTTACCATTCTGCGCAGCAACATTGAGGCGTTTCGTCAGGGCGTTTGCAGCCGGGCAAGCGCATATGCTGCCAGTGGCGCGGCGCAGTCTGCCTTGCAGATTGACTGTGAGGTGGAGGGTGCCCTGCTGACAGAGCAGGAGATACAGGGGCTTCAGGCGCTGGAGCCCTGCGGCACAGGCTGCCCCCGTCCGGTTTTTTGTATGCTGGAGACGACGATCGAACAAATCAGCGCCGTGGGAGGCGGCAAGCATCTGCGCCTGCGCCTGCAGGCCCGCGATGGCACCAGTCTGCCGGCAATTTACTTCTCTGCCGGTGCACTGGCGCAGAGGCTCGTGCCGGGTGACCGGGTCGATGTGGCCTTCCACGCACAGATGAATGAATATCGCGGGCTGCGCACGGTGCAGTTGAATCTGATTGATCTGCATCCTGTTTCACCGACGGCACTGCTTGAGCGCTTCCGGGCGCAGGTGCCCATGGAGCCATGGGAGCGCAGCGCCCTGACACCGACGCGCGCGGACGTGGTCGATGTCTGGAATTATCTCTGTGGCATTCTGCCGGAGGGACGCAGTCTGCGCTGCGGCCTGACGGAGCTGGGGTGCGCAATTTCACAGGGCACGCATGGGCGGCACAGTCTGCGCCGCACGCTGCCCTGTCTGGAGATCCTGGCGGAGCTGGGATTCATCCAGCTTCGCAGACGGGCAGAGCTGGTGGAGCTGAGCCTGTCCGCGCAGAGGCGGCGCAATCCCCTGGAAAACAGCAGCCTCTATCGCAGCCTGCGAGATGGGCAGAGCACCCTTTGAGGAGGAAAGGTAATGGAAACCTTCAATGAGCATTATCAGAGCATGATGCGCACGATCTCGCGCTACTATCCGACGGCCGACCGGGTTCTGATTGACCGGGCTGTGGAGTATGCGCGCAACAAGCACAAGGATCAACTGCGCAAGGATGGCTCACCCTATATTATCCACCCCCTGGCGGTGGCGGAAATCGTGGCGGAGATTGGCCTGGACGTGGACGCAATTCTTGCCGCACTGCTGCACGATTGCCTGGAGGATACAGACTCCACCTTCGACGAGATTGCCCGGCAGTTTGGACAAACGGTTGCAGAGCTGGTGGAGGGCGTTACCAAGCTGACGCGTGTGGAATATACCACGCTGGAGCAGCAGCAGATGGAAAATCTGCGCAAGATGTTCATGGCCATGAGCAAGGATATCCGCGTGGTGCTGATTAAAATCTGCGACCGCCTGCACAATACCCGCACGATGGAGTATCAGACGCCGGCCAAGCAGATTTCAAAGTCGCGGGAGACGATGGATATCTACGCGCCGCTGGCCCATCGCCTTGGTATGCAGAGAATCAAGTGGGAGCTGGAGGATACCAGCCTGAAATATCTGGATCCTGCCGGGTATGATGAGATTATGCATTATCTGGAGCAGCACCAGAAGGAGGCGGATGAGTTCATGAAGGCCATCCAGTCTCAAATTACAACGCGCCTCTCCTCCGTTGGCATTCACGGCTCGATTTATGGCCGCATCAAGCACGTTTACTCGATCTACCGGAAAATGAAGAGCCAGGGCAAAA
>CAYXIN010000055.1:0-12465 GCA_964465395.1 uncultured Oscillospiraceae bacterium
GCGGCGGAGTCGCCGCCGCCGACGATGCTCACGGCCTGCGAATCGGCAAGCGCCTGCGCCACGGCGATGGTGCCACGGGCCAGCGTCGGGTTCTCAAAGACACCCATGGGGCCATTCCAGATGACGGTTCTGGCCGTCCGGATGGCCTCGGCAAAGCGGCTGCGCGTCTGCTCACCGATATCCATGCCCTCGAGGGCATCCGGGATCGCATCGACACCGACGGTCTGCACCGTAACAGGC
This sequence comes from uncultured Oscillospiraceae bacterium, assembly GCA_964465395.1. Lineage (GTDB taxonomy): Bacteria > Bacillota > Clostridia > Oscillospirales > Oscillospiraceae > JAZOXB01. The sequence goes on from CAYXIN010000055.1 coordinate 241, forward strand.
CCGTCAATGGGATTGGGGAAGGTGCCAACCACGCAGTCCACCGGCAGCAGCAGCGAAACGCCGCGCGCCTGTGCCTTTTCCATCATCTGGCGGCAATAGTCCAGCTTGCTCTCATCCAGAATGGACTGACCCACGCGGTAGCCCTGCGCGGCCAGGAAGGTGTAGGCCATACCGCCGCCGATAATCAGGGTATCCACCTTATCCAGCAGATTGTTGATGACATTCAGCTTGTCCGAGACCTTTGCGCCACCCAGAATCGCCACGAAGGGACGCGCAGGCTCCGCCAGCGCCTTGCCCATGATGGAGACTTCCTTCTGCACAAGGAAACCGCAGACTGCCGGCAGATAGTCCGCCACGCCGGCCGTGGAGGCATGGGCGCGATGGGCCGTGCCAAAGGCATCATTGACGAAAATCTCGGCAAGGTCGGCCAGCGCACGGCTGAGGGCCGGGTCGTTCTTCGTCTCGCCGGGCATGAAGCGGGTGTTCTCCAACAGCATGACTTCGCCATCCTTCAGCGCGGCGGCCTTTGCGCGGGCATCCTCACCGGCTACATCCGCAGCCATGATGACCGGCTGACCCAGCAGCTCGCTCAGTCGCTCGGCCACAATGCGCAGCGAAAGCTCCGGCTTCCACTCGCCCTTGGGCTTGCCCATATGGGAGCAGAGAATCACGCGCGCGCCATGGTCGATCAGATATTGAATGGTAGGCAGCGCCGCCACGATCCGCTTGTCGCTGGTGATGCGGCCGGCCTTGGTCGGAACATTGAAGTCGCAGCGGCACAGCACGCGCTTGCCACGGACATCAATCTGCTCCACAGATTTTTTATGATAGTTCATAGTGACCTCCTGAGATGGTAAACGGGCTACAAAGCATCCTTCATAGCGCCAAAATCCTTCAAATGGGGAAAGCTGAGCTGGCGCAGCGCCTCAAACACGCCGACCGCCACGGAATTGCTCAGATTCAGGCTGCGCGCCTGCGCCAGCATGGGGATGCGGACACAGTCCTGCGCGTGTGCCGCCAGAAATTCCTCCGGCAGCCCCCGCGTTTCGCGGCCGAAAAAGAGAAAGCAGCCGTCTTCATAGGACGCCTCGGTGTAGGCGCGCGGTGCCTTCGTGGAAAAGAGGCGAAGCTGCCGCACCTCGTTGCGGGCAAAAAAATCCTCCAGCGAGTCATAGACCCGAACGTCAACCAGGTGCCAGTAATCCAGGCCGGCGCGCCGCACGGCCGCATCCGAAATGTCGAAGCCAAGCGGACGGATCAGATGCAGGGTGGAGCCGGTCGCAGCACAGGTGCGGGCAATGTTGCCGGTGTTCTGCGGAATCTCGGGCGCAACCAGTACAACATGCAGCATAATTCCTCCGAATGGACAGAATTTTTCCCACGGCAGTCGTCCGAAAATGCCGCCCAACTATTCTATGATAATTCCTTCTAAAATTCAACTGTTTTTCACCGGTTTTCAAAAAAATTTCACATTTTTCCAAAGCTGCCGTGTCCGCTCCACTGTTTTTTTACAATCCGCACAGCCCGCCGCCCGCTCCGGTGCAGCCGTTTTCCCGCGGAGTGCATGTATCAAATCCGCATCCTGGGAAATACTGTTCAAAAAGAAATTCAGGAGGAAACGCGGATGCAGGGAAAGGTTGAAATCTGCGGCGTAAACACCGCCCGTCTGAAAACGCTGCGCAATGAGGAGATGACGGCGCTGCTGCGCCGGAGCCGCGCCGGTGATGCAGAGGCCAGGCGCCAGCTTGTGGAGGGAAATCTGCGGCTGGTTCTGTCCGTCATCCAGAAATTTCTGGGGCGCGGCGAGAATCCGGATGATCTGTTTCAGGTTGGCTGTATCGGTCTGCTCAAGGCCGTCGAGCGCTTCGACCCGGAGCTGGGCGTGCGCTTCTCCACCTACGGCGTGCCGATGATTGAGGGCGAGGTCAAGCGCTTTCTGCGCGATTACGCGGCGGTGAAGGTGACGCGCAGCGTGCGCGACACCGCTTACCGCGTTCTGCAATGTAAAGAGGCCATGACCGCCGAGCAGGGGCGGGAGCCGTCGCTTGAGGAAATCGCGCTGCGGCTGGAGCTGCCGCTGTCGGCCGTTGTCACCGCTATGGATGCAATCGCCGCGCCGGTCTCGCTGTATGAGCCGGTCTATTCCGACGGCGGCGACCCCCTGACCGTGATGGATCAGGTGCGCGACACGCGCAACACCGACGAACGCTGGATGGAGCGCATTGCGCTGCGCGAGGCCATCGCCCGCCTGGGCGCGCGCGAGCGGCATATTCTGGGGCTGCGCTTTTTCGACGGCAGAACGCAGACCGAGGTCGCAGATCTGATCGGCATCTCCCAGGCGCAGGTCTCGCGTCTGGAAAAAAACGCCATCAAAAGCATCCGAAAGGCCATCTGTGTTTCCTGAGTACGCGCGCAGTGACGGATAAATATACGCCGTGCCGCGCCACTGCTGCCGAACCAGCACTTGACACCCGCCGTCTCCGGCGTATATAATCAAGATATCAAACTTTTCGCACGGAGGCGGCATTTATGAAACCGGAACTGGATCCGCAGCCCTATCTGCTCTATGAAACGCTGGAAATGCTTTTCAAATATGTCAACGGTATTTCCTTTGTGGAAATCCGCACCACGCTGCGCAAGCTCAACAGCGTGGATTTCGGCGGCAACTGGGCGCGGCGTATGCAGCGCCTTCAGGAGATCATGGAGGACTGCTGCCGCGATCTGGACACGGACGACGAGGATATCCAATATTTCTTCCGGCGCATCGGCACCGGCTGCGTCCGCGAGTTCACCTCGCTGGCACGCGTGATGACGCTCTCCTTTCTGCAATTCCGCCACCACGATCTGCTGCGCGAGGCGCAGGCGCTCAAGGATTACTGGGCAACGCTGCAGCGCAGCCCTTACCAGATCGCAAGCTTCGGCGTCTCCGGGCTGGAGTTTCGCCCGCTGCCCGCAGGCGCGACGCAGCAAAGCCTGTTTATGCAGCTCTACGTGCTGGACTATCCGGCGGATTTCAAGCTGGAGCTGCTGAAAATCCTCCAGGACTACGACACCCACCTGGACTGGCTGCTGCGCGTGATTACGCCCTACGCTGCCCGGCTCCGGCGCCATCTGGAGCAGGAGCCCTGGCTGATGCAGACCACCGTGGACTACTGGCGCGAGGAATTCCAGACAAGCACGCCGGAGGCGTTCCTCGGCAGCCGCAATATGCTCAACCGCAGCATTGCCTCCGCTGAGCACAGCCGCGTCTGCTTCTCCCTGATGCACTGCTCAGAGCTGTTCTGGGATCTGGCCGGTGACAGGCCGCTGCCGACGCGCGAGAATTTCTATGTTTTCGGCTGCTCGATGTGGCTTCAGGCCTCCATCCACCGCATCAGCGGCGACGTCGATCGCCTCTGCACCATTCTGCGCACGGTCAGCGACCGGAACAAAATCGAAATTCTGCGGAAGCTTTCTCAATCGCGAAGCTACTGCCAGAAGCTTGCCGAGGAGCTGCACTGCGACAAGGGCAACCTCTCACGCAGTCTGGCCGTGCTGCACAGCTACGGCTTCCTGATTCAGGAGCCGGAGCAGGCCAGACTCTATTACCACACCGACACGGAAGCTGTGGAAGCCTTTCTGGAGCAGATGAAATTCCTGCTGACCGGAAAATTCTGAGCTTTCCCCCGCGCCGCCACTCCCGCCGGGAGCGGCGGCGCGCTGTATTTTTTTACAAAAAAGCCTTGCATTTGAATATCATGTGTGTTAGGATGTTCTCAGACGCACCCGCTTGTTGTGCGCGCAAACATCTTTACGCTGAGGAGGACAACATCATGAAGCGCAATTCCCTTCGTATTCTTTCCCTGCTTCTGGCGCTGCTGATTGCAGCGACGCTTCCACTTCAGGCATTGGCTGTCGCCACCCCCGCGCAGGCCGACAGCGCAAACCGGGAGGACAGCCTGACACTGGGCTCTGACTCCCACTTCACCTATACCACTGACTATCATTCCGGCCAGGGTACAGCCCAGACGCTGCCCGAGAGCGCCGTGCGCGTCGGCTCCGGCGAGGGCTACACGCTCTATCAGGTCACGGAGCCGGAGGAAATGGCGGCAATGCTGGGTCTGGAAAAGGACAGCGGCAGTACTGCCCAATACATCGAAGTTCAGGACGAGCACGTCACCGCGATGGTCGTGGTGGACGGCAGCCTGCCCCTGTCGCAGAACGAAACGCTGCATCTCCGCCTGGGCAGCCAGCCGGACAGCGTCCAGGTACAGCAGGCGCAGCGCGGCATTCTCGCAGAGCAGAACGCAGTCTATCAGCGCATCTGCAAGGCGCTGGATACACAGCTCCCGCTGGTCGGGCAGTACAGCGTGCTGACCAACAGCTTCGCCATCGAATGCATGGCCTCGCAGGTCGCCGCGCTGGAAAATATCCCCGGCGTGAAATCCTGCTATATTGCGCCGACCTTTGAGGCAATCCCGGCCGACGCCTTCGAATACACGGACAACGTGCAGTTCTACGGCCCCGGCGTGATGGCCGGTGCGGACGCTGCATGGGCCAGAGGCTATACCGGCGAGGGCATGGTCATCGGCATCGTGGACACGGGCCTGACGCTGAAGCACAACGCCTTTGCCACCATCCCGCAGACGCAGCGCTTCACCCGCGACACCATCAGCAAGGCCCTCGAAACCGGCCTCCTGCACGCGCAGGAGCAGGTTGACGGCCTGACCGCCGACGACCTCTACTACAGTGGCAAGGTCGTTTATCACTTCGACTATGCCGAGTCGGACACGGATGTCTCCCACGGCTCGACCAGTGAGCACGGCACGCATGTGGCCGGCATTGCCGCCGGCAATGACACCACAACGGTCGAGACAGACGGCATCCTCGGCATCAAGGGCACCGCCTACAACGCGCAGCTTGCCATCTTCAAAGTCTTCTCCGGCGAAAACGCCAGCTTCGCGGTGCTGCTGGCCGGTGTGGAGGACGCCATTCTGCTGGGCCTCGACGCAGTGAACCTCTCCCTTGGCGCTGCTGGCGGCGGCACCTACGACGAGGGCTTCACGGAGGTCTTTGACAACGCGCTGAATCTAGGCGTGAACATTCTCTGCGCCGCTGGCAACGAGTTTGACGCCTCCTTCGGCAACCGCTATGGCTTCAACGAGGCCAACACCAAAAACGTGGACAACGGCGTCGGCAACATCCCCGCCAACTACGCCTCCACCCTCTCCGTCGCCTCCGTGGACAGCAACGGCTATCCCATCAGTAGCCCGTGGACGCAGTACGGTGGCGGGGTCGGCACCTTCCATGAGCGCAGCGAGATGGAATTCTACGAAGCGGGCGCCCCCTTTGACAAGCAGCTCAACACCATGCTCGGCGGCAGAGAATGGGACACCGTCGTGATGGAGGGCTACGGCACCGCCGAGAATATCGCGCGCTACGACGTGCGCGGCAAGCTGGTTCTGCTCTTTGAGGATCGCTTTGAGGAATCGGTCAGCACGCAGGAGGTCTATGACAACCTGCTGGCCGCCGGTGCCGCCGGCATCATGCTGGTCAGCGAGGACGAGGAGGAGGACGACTGGCCCGCCGACATGTCCGTCACCCGCTCGGAAATCCCCATGGCCTTCACCATGCGCTGGTGCCTCATGGATTACATCCGCTATTTCGAGCTCCATCCCGAGGAGCCGCAGACCATGTACATTCTGCCGAGCGTCACCCCCGTCTCCACGGCAGGACGGATTTCCGATTTCTCCTCGCGCGGCACGACCATTGATCTGACAATCAAGCCGGAGATCTCCGCTGTCGGCGGCATGGTCTACTCCTCCTATGGCTCCGGTAAGAGCGGCTATGCGGCTGCCTCCGGCACGTCCATGGCTGCACCGCAGGTCGCCGGTGCGGTTGCGCTGGTGAAGGAGTATTTGCAGAAGAATCACAGCACACTGCTTGCGGATATGAGCGGCGCGGAAATCAGCGAGCTGATTAACGCCATTCTGATGTCCACCGCCAATCCCATTGTTTACGAGGACTCGGCGCTGTTCTGGACAGTGCGCTCGCAGGGTGCCGGTATGCTGGATCTGGCACAGGCCACCGCGCCGGAGGCCTACCTGACTGTGAACGGGCAGCGCCCCAAACTTGAGCTGGGCGATGATCCGGAGCGCACGGGCAGCTACAGCCTGCGCTTCGAGGTGCGCAACCTCACCGACACGGACAAAACCTACGCCCTGCGCACGATTGTGCAGACCGAGGGCGTGGACATTGACATGATCGACGGCTATGACGACACCTATCTGGCCGCGGGTCACGGCACCAGCGTCTTCCGCTACTTCATGAACGGCAAGCCCCAGGCGCTCGACGCCACGGTCAGCGCGCCGCAGTATGTCGTTGTCCGCGCCGGTCAGACCACCAGCGTCTCCCTGCAAATCGACCTGACAGCGGAGGCAAAGGCGTGGCTCGACCAGTATTACAGCAAGGGCGGCTATGTGGAGGGCTTTGTCTTCCTGACCGAGGAGGAACCCAACGGCGACAGCCTGAGCCTGCCCTTCCTGGGCTTCTATGGTGACTGGTCCGAGGTCAGCATCATGGACAACACCTTCTACTGGGAGGCCCCCACGCAGAGCTGGAGCTTCCTGAATGATTCGGCCATCACGATCAACAGCGCAATCATCCGCGACGGCGAAACCTACCGCTACCTTGGTGACCGCTACACCTGGGAGATGAATCCCAAGGCCGTCGGCTACCTGACCTACAGCAACGACCGCAACTATATCTCCCCGAACGGCGACGGCTGGCGCGATGCGCTGGAGGCTGTCTATATCGGCCAGATGCGCTACGCCGGGGAAATCCGCTACAGCATCACCAACGCCGAAACCGGCGCGGTCTACTATGAAAAGGAGATGTCCGGCGTCAGCAAGAATATCGCAGACGCAGAGGGCATGATTTATCCCACCGGCGCAGACGCCTACACGCTCTTTGATGCCTGGGGCGGCACGGATGCCGAGGGCAACATCCTGCCCGACGGCACCGGCGTGATGGTGGACATCAGCTTCGAGACCAGCTTCGCCGGTGAACGCAAGACGGAGCAGTGGAGCTTCCCCATCTTTATTGATACCCAGGCTCCCGAGGTTTCAATCGAAATTGTGGGCGCGAACAGCTACGAAATCGAGATCACCGACAACGGTATGCTCTGCGAGCAGACCTTCTCCTGCACGGGCAAGTATGGCACCGCCTTCAGCGACGGCATGTATGAGCCGACGCAGGAGGAGGTACTCCAGAACGGCGGCACCTCGAGCTGGATCGAGGGCTTCAGCTACGGGATGCAGCGCATGGAGCTCACCGTCTGGGACTATGCCGGTAACTGCGCCTCTTACATCATTATCTTTAATGAGGGCACGGTCGATATTCCGGAGGAGCGCGTGGACCTGGTAGTCGGTGAGCACATCACCGTGCGCAATGTTGGCGCATACGACACGCAGGTCGTGCACGATCCGCTCTCCTGGAGCAGCGGCAATTCCTCCATTGCCACCGTTACGCGCGATGCCGAGGACGAGAACAGCGCTGTCATTCAGGCCGTTGCCGCCGGTAACACACTTGTCACAGCCACCAGAAAATCGAAGGCCATGTCCGACAGCGTCGAGGTATATGTCCACGACGGTCTTGCAAGCATCCTGGCCTCTGCCGGGGAAAACGGCAGCATTTCCGACGCCGGAGAGCTGCTTCTGCCCATGGGCGAGAGCAAAACCTACACCATCACGCCGGAGGCGCACTATGTGGTCGCGGACGTGCTGGTCGATGGGCAGTCCGTCGGCGCGGTCACGGAATACACCTTTACCAATGAAGCTGCGGGTCGCAGCAGCCACACCATTGAGGCCCGCTTTGCCCTGGAGACCTTTACGGTTCGCTTCCTCGACTGGGACGGCAGCGTGCTGTCCACACAGCAGGTTGCCTGGGGCGAGGCCGCCACAGCACCGGAGGCTCCCACGCGGGCGCTGCACACCTTCCTCTGCTGGGACACGGACTTCTCCGCCATTACCCAGCCCACCGACGTGAAGGCCCTCTATGTGGAAAACGATATGACAACCTACTACGCCATCGCCATCGTCCGCAGCGAGGGCGGCCGCATTGACGGCCCCACGCAGGTAATGGCCGGTGAGGACGCCACCTTTACCATCACACCGGACGAGGGCTATCTCCTGGAGGACGTGCTGGTCGATGGCCAGTCCGTCGGCGCAGTCACGGAATACACCTTCACCAATGTCTCGGCCTGCCACTACATTCAGGCAGTCTTCCACAGCCACCACTACACCGCCGAGGTAACGGCCCCCACCTGCACGGCAGATGGCTACACAACCTACACCTGCACCTGCGGCGACAGCTATGTTTCCGACCGGGTCGCAGCACTGGGCCATCAGCCTGCGCTTCAGGACGCGGTCGAGCCCGGCTGCACGGAGGACGGCTACACCGGTGACACGGTCTGCGCCCGCTGCGGCGCGCTGCTGGAAAGGGGCGAAACAATCCCCGCCTTCTGCCCCAGCGCAGCCTTCTCCGATCTGGATACGGCGCAGTGGTACCACGAGAGCGTGGACTATGTTCTGCGCAACGGTCTGATGCAGGGCGTGGTCGACGGACGCTTCGCGCCGAACGACAGACTGACGCGCGCAGCACTCGTGACGGTGCTCTACCGTCTGGCAGGCGCGCCCGATGTCAGCGGCCAGACCCATCCCTTCGCGGATGTCGCCGCAGACCAGTGGTACAGCGCAGCAATCACCTGGGCCTATCAGACCGGTCTGGTCAAGGGCATGGACGCGACGCATTTCCAGCCGGATGCACCCATCATCCGCGAGCAGCTTGCCACCATTCTTTACCGCTATGCAGACGCCCCGCTTGCAGGCGATGCGGATGCGCTGGCCGCTTACCGCGATGCGGCTGCCATCAGCGAGTATGCGCGCGAGGCCATGTGCTGGGCGGTCTCGACCGGCCTGCTCCAGGGCTCCGGCAATCAGGCACTTGAGCCGTCTGCCACGGCAACCCGCGCTCAGATTGCAACCATTCTGATGCGCTTCTGCCAGTCCGCCTGAGGCGGCTCGGCAATCACAGCTAACTGCGCTCTGCGCGCTGCCCATTGCGGCATGACGGTATCCACCGCGGCTGCAACTGTGGCTCAGGCATGCACGCGGAGGATAGGAACAACAGGGACGTGTCGGAGCTGCTCCGACACGTCCCCAAGCTTTTTCCGGCGATGCCGCGCGCCCGGCAAAACGATTTTCTTCTTTGCAAGCGGCTGCTTTTGTGATATACTCATTCTATCACAGTCTGTTCGGAGGTGCATTATGTCGTTTCTTCATGCATTGGAGGCTCTGCGCTGTCCGCTGCTGGACCGCCTGATGCAGCTTGTCACCTACTGCGGTGAGGAGCTGGTGTTTATGGTGGTGGCCATTCTCCTTTACTGGTGCGTCGATAAGCGGGAGGGCTGCTACGTTCTCTTTGTCGGCTTTCTGGGCACAGTGGCCAATCAGTTTTTGAAGCTGCTCTGCCGCGTACCGCGTCCCTGGGTGCGCGACCCCGGCCTGCACCCCGTCTCCAGCGCCCTGCCGGGCGCGACGGGCTACTCCTTTCCCTCCGGCCACACGCAGTCCGTGACCGGCGTGTTCGGCTGTCTGGCCCGCTGGAATCGCCGCCGCAGCCTGCGCATTGGCTGCATCGCGCTGATCGCCCTGACCTCCTTCTCGCGCATGTATCTGGGTGTGCATACACCGGCCGACGTCGGCGTCTCGCTGCTGCTGGGCACTGCGCTGGTTTTCGGGCTCTATCCCCTCGTGCGCCGCGCAATGGAGCGGCCGCGCCTGATGTATCTGCTGCTGGGCGGCATGACGCTGCTTGCGCTGGCCTATGCGCTCTACGCGAATCTCGCCTCCTTTCCCGCGGACATCGACCCGGAAAATCTGGAGCACGGGCGCAAAAACAGCTACACCATTCTCGGCTGTCTGCTCGGCTTCCTCCTCGGACACAGCATTGAGCAGCGCTTCATCCGCTTTGAGGAGGCTGCGCCCTGGTGGAGGCAGCTCATCAAATGTGTCGGCGGGCTGGGCGGCCTGCTGCTGCTCAAGGAGGGGCTCAAGCCGCTGCTTGCCTGGCTGGGCTACACCCATCTGAGCGCAAACGCACTGCGCTACGGTCTGATGGTGCTGTTTGCCACCGCCGTGTGGCCGCTGCTGTTCCGCCTGTGGCACAGACCGGAAAGGATGTCGCACACATGAATTACGCCGCAATCAAAACCTATGACATCGCCAACGGCCCCGGCGTGCGGACGGTGCTCTTTGTCTCCGGCTGCACCCACCACTGCAAGGACTGCTTCCAGCCCGAAACCTGGGATTTTGACTATGGCCAGCCCTTTACGCAGGCGGTGATCGACACGCTTCTGGCGTCGCTGGCCCCGCCGCAGATCGCCGGGCTGACGCTGCTGGGCGGTGAGCCCTTCGAACCGCGCAATCAGCAGGCCGTGCTGGAGCTGCTGCGCCAGGTGCGCGCCCGCTATCCGCAGAAATCCGTCTGGGCCTTCTCCGGCTTCCTTTATGAGCAGTTGGCCGGTGGGCTGGTCGGGGACGGCCCCTGCGTGCAGGAGATTCTGGCGCTGACGGATGTGCTGGTCGATGGCCCCTTTGTCGCCGCGCTGAAGGATCTGACGCTGCGCTTTCGCGGCTCATCCAATCAACGCCTGATTGATCTGAATCAAACAAGAGCCCGGGGACAGCTCGTTCTCTGGGATGACGGCTACAGCCGTGGAGGTATGCAATGCAGAACATAACGATCAAGCGGCTCCATCCTGCCGCCCGCCTGCCGCAATACAGCACAGCGCAGGCCGCAGGCGCCGATCTTTTCGCCTGCCTGGAGCAGAGCGTGACCATTCAGCCCGGTGAGACCCGCATGATCTCGCTCGGCTTCGCCGCCGCGCTGCCGACGGGCTATGCGGGTCTGATCTTTGCCCGCAGCGGCCTTGCCAGCAAGCGGGATCTTGCGCCGGCGAATAAGGTCGGCGTCGTTGACCCGGATTACCGCGGCGAGTGGTTCGTCCCGCTGCACAATCACGGCAGCAGCGCGCAGACCGTCGCGCACGGTGAGCGCATTGCGCAGCTTCTGCTGGTGCCCTGCTCCACGGCGGCCTTCCTTGAGGCCGAGACGCTGCCGGACACCGCGCGCGGCGCGGGCGGCTTCGGCTCTACGGGAGTCTGAGCCATGGCCTTTCTACCAATCAACCGGGCCGAAATGGAGGCGCGCGGCTGGACACAGCCGGATTTCGTCTATGTCATTGGTGATGCCTATGTCGATCACCCCTCCTTCGGCCACGCCATCATCAGCCGCGTGCTGGAGCAGGCGGGCTATCGCGTCGCCATTGTCTCGCAACCCGACTGGCGCGACCCGGAGAGCGTCCGCATCTTCGGCACGCCCCGCCTCGGCTTTCTGGTCAGCGGCGGCAACATGGACTCAATGGTCAATCACTACTCCGTCAGCCGCCACCGCCGCAAAACCGACGCCTATACCCCCGGCGGCCAGACCGGAAAGCGCCCGGATTATGCCACCATTGTATACTGCAACCTCATCCGCCGCAGCTACCCGCGCATTCCGATTCTCATCGGCGGCATTGAGGCCAGTCTGCGCCGTCTGGCGCACTACGACTACTGGTCTGACCGGCTCAAGCGCTCCATTCTGCTCGACGCGCAGGCCGACCTGCTGCTCTACGGCATGGGAGAGCGCGCCATTGTTGAGGCTGCCGACGCGCTTGACAGCGGTCTGGACGTGCACGACCTGACCTTCCTGCGCGGCACGGCCTACCGCAGCACCGCGCCGGACATGGACGAGGCCATTCTCCTGCCGGATTATGCCTCCCTCTGCACCGACCGGCGCCGCTATGCGGAAAGCTTCTACACGCAGTACCGCAACACGGATCCCTTCACCGCAAAGCGGCTCATCGAGCCCTATGGCCGGGAATTCGTGGTGCAGAATCCGCCGCAGCTACCGCTGTCAACCGAGGAAATGGACGCCATCTATGCCCTGCCCTACGAAAACGCCTGCCACCCCAGCTATACACAGGGGGTTCCCGCCATTCAGGAGGTGCAGTTTTCTCTCGTCTCCAACCGCGGCTGCTTCGGCGCCTGCTCCTTCTGCGCGCTGACCTTCCACCAGGGGCGCATTGTGCAGACGCGCAGGAGCAAAGACGAATTCCTCAATGTCAGAGCTGGCGAAGGCGTAGGT
>CAYXIN010000056.1:0-9019 GCA_964465395.1 uncultured Oscillospiraceae bacterium
TCCCCCACTGAAAGGCAGGTTGCTCACGCGTTACTCACCCGTTCGCCACTAAGCTTGTCCCCGAAGGGGCAAGCTCCGTTCGACTTGCATGTGTTAGGCACGCCGCCAGCGTTCGTCCTGAGCCAGGATCAAACTCTCTATGAATGGTATCTTAATCCCCGGCCTCTCAGCCGGAGAATAAAATCAATCAATTCATAAGTTCGCTCTTAGCTATACTCAAGAATTTTCGTTGGCTATTCTTCACAATCTCAGTACAATTTCTTACACTGACATCTTTCAGAACAACTTGTTTTTTAATCAAAATTGTCCAAGGTGTTTGTTCATGTTTCTCGTTGTTTAATTTACAAGGTACACCGTTGCTTCCGCAGCCTATCATAAACCGCGCGTTGCGACTTCATCAAGCAAGCTCTCCGTCGCGCGACAGCCTATTTATTATAGCGCGTTCGGTTCGGTTTGTCAAGTACTTTTTTCAGATTTTTCAATTTTTCTTGAAATTCTCTGAAACTCAGTGCTTTTCGTGCCGCTCCCTCAAGCGCCTTGATATTCTATCAAATACTTCCCCATTTGTCAACACCTTTTTTCACTTTTTTCGCGATTTTTTGAAATTTGCTACAAGTAGTATGCCGAGCGGCAGTGCGCCCCAAAATATAGCGGTTCCCGCTGCGAGGAACTGCGGCAACAGGCGCGCGGACAGGAGAATGCCCACGCAGCCGGCCAGAAAATTCACGCAGGCGACCGCGCGCACACCCCAGCGCGGCGCAAGCACACCAAGGGTGCAGCCATTCACGCGGCACAGCAGCGCCAGCAGACAGAAGCCTCCCGCCGTCAGCCCCACTGACACAATCGGCTCAAAGCGCTCGACGACACCGAACAGGCGGAGGCTCTGCGCCATCGTGTAGAAGGGGAAGTGCCCCGCGGCACCTGCGCAGACCAGCGCGCTCAGCCCTGCCAGCGCTACCCCGCCCAGCAGCCACGGCCACAGGCGCGCGCGACCTGCATCCGCATGCCAGAGCCACAGCGCGCACAGGGGACTCAGCGCCCCCGGGAGGCAGACCCAGGCCGATACGCGCAGGCTCGGCGCGGCAGGTTTTGCCTGCGGCAGCGCAAAGAGCAGCAGCAATCCATAGAGCGCGGCCAGAAAATAGAAGCTGATCGCTCCGACCCGCTCGGCAGAGCCGTTTGCCGCCGACCAGGATGCCATCAGCAGCAGAACCACACCCACAATCGGCCAGGGTGTGCCCGTCTGATAGGCGGCGCACAGATGCCCGGCTGCCACGCCGAGGATCAGTAAATTCCACGCCGTCAGCAGCCACAGTGCCACACGGCCGCCGGGCAGCGCCAGCGCCAGCGCCGCCATCGGTCTGCCTCCTCTGCGCCGCAGATACACCGCCAGCGTCAGCAACGCGGCCACAAGCAGCGCCGCCAACAGCGCCCACGCCCAGCCAGCGCCGGGCAGATAGAGCACCGCGGCGACGCTGAAGGCGCAGAATGCCAGCGCACACAGCGCCCTCACGGCGCAAGCTCCGCCAGCGTCGGGCCGCTTGCGTGGGTATCCAGCCAGGCCGACAGCCCCTCTGCGCTGACCACGCGGTCGGCATGGGAAAGCTGCGTCGAGGGACGCAGCTCGCCACTCTCCAGCGCCTCCGGCACGATGGTTTCCGCCGCGCCGCAGACGACAAGATGCGCCGCCGTGTCGAAGAACACCGTGCCCGCTGCGCGCGCCCGCAGATCGGCCACCGCTGCCTGCCAGCTCTCCCCGATGCCCTGGCCGACCTCCGTGACCAGACGCACCAGTCCGTTTTCCAGCAGCGCAAGCTGGACTGTTTTGACCGGCAAAAGCTTCTGCGTCTCATATGCCTCGAAGGGCAGACCAAAGAGACTGACCAGCACCGCCAGCAGCAGAAGAATGAGAATAAGCTTCATAGACACCTCCACTTTGTATGGCACAGGGGGGCGGGCGCTCACTCCCCCTCGCGGCGCGCATCCTGCGGATGCAGCGTGGGGTCGCGGTGCTTCTGCGTGGTCAGGCGTCCGCGCAAAAGCATATACAGCCCGGATACGCGTGAGAAGGGCGCAAGATAGGGTCGCCCCATCGAATTCAGACCCCCCAGATGAATCAGCAGACACAGGCCACCCGCCGCCAGCCCGAACAGCCCCGCCAGACTTGCCAGCACCGCAATCAGCCCGCGCCAGAGGCGCAGCGCATCGGCCAGCCCGCGCCCCGGAATGGCAAAGCCGCAGATGCCCGCCGCCGCGACCACAATCAGCGCGGCCGGTGAAATCAGCCGCGCCTCCACCGCCGCCGAGCCCACGACCAGTCCACCGATGATCGAGAGGCTCTGCCCGACGCTCTGCGGCAGGGACATCCCCGCCTCCTGGAGCAGCTCAAAGGCCAACAGCAGGCCCAGCACCTCCAGAATCGTCGGAAAGGGCACATTCTGCTTGGCGGCGATGATCGACTCGAGCAGCACCGTCGGCAGCATCGCCGGATGATAGCTCACCAGCGCCACATACACCCCCGGCAAAAACAGGCCGACCAGCAGCGCCAGATAGCGCAGCAGCCGCAGCACGGAGGCGGAAATATAGTCCGTGCCGCGATCCTCGGCGGTTGTCATCAGATAGCCCAGATCGACCGGCGCCAGATAGCCCAGCGGCAGCCCGTCAACCAGCAGGCCGATGCGCCCGTCGAGAAGCGCCTGGGCAAAGCGGTCGGTGCGCTGCGTGTATTGCAGAAGCGGGAAGGCCGTCCGGCGTGAGCCGGTGACATACTCCTCGACAGCCGCCGGTGTAACCAGCCCATCAACATCAATGGAGGCCAGCCGCTTCTGCATCTGCGCGACCAGCGCCGGATCGGTCAGATCCCCAAGCCAGACGAGCGAAACCTGCGTCAGACTTCTGCGCCCGATGCGCGTCTCCCAGAGCCGCAGCGCGGGGCTTCGCAGGTGGCGCCGCAGAAGGCTGGTGTTGGTGCGCAGGGTTTCGGTGAAGGCATCGCGCGGGCCCTTGACGGTGTTCTCCACCTCCGGCGCGGAGGGCGCGCGCTTCTCGCCCGTCTTATCCTCAAAGGCCAGCGCGCCCACGCCCTCAAAGACAATCACGCAGAAGCCGTTGACCAGCTTGAGCGCCGCATCCTCCACATCCGCGCAGGGCAGCACCACGGCGTTGCAGACCGTGGACTCCAGTGCCGCGCGGTAGAGCGCCGCCATGCTCCCGGCCTGCGTCCGGCTCAGCAGGGGGCGGAGCACATAGTCCGCAATGTCGCTGCCGGAGGTCAGGCCGTCAATGGCATATACATATAATATATGTGCATCCACGCGCAGCGCGCGCACATTCAGATCAGCCGCGTCCGCAAAAACCGCGTGCAGCGCGGCATGGCAGATCGGCTCGACGGATTGCTGCAAGCGAATCACCTCGGCTTTTATTCTCTCCCAAAGCCTCCGGTTTATACCGGCTTTTGCCTTGACGCGCTCTGAAAGCAGTGCTATAATACAATTGATATTTTCGACATCTCCCACCCCTACGGAGGATTTCCCATGCAAGCCATCTATACGCACACCTGCCCCGCGCCGGCCGCCTGGACACCCGCTGCGCTTCTCGCCGCGATGGAGGTGGCCGCCTCGCATCACGCCTACCACCTGAACATTCATTTTGACCGACTCTACCATGATTTCGGCGCGCTCTGGATGATCGTCCGCAGCCGCTACACGCTCGAGCGGCAGCCCGTCGGCCCGCTGCACATCACCACCTGGATGCGCAGCCCCACCCCGGCGCTGAGCATCCGCGATTTCGACCTGGCCGATGACGGCGGCCCCGTCGGGCAGGCCGTGCAGACCTGGGTGATTGCGGACGCGCAGTCCCGCCGCCTGATGAGTCTGCGCGACATTCCCCCGCTCTGGACGCTGCCCTATGTCACGCCGGAGCGCAGCGGCTCTCTGCGGACGCTGCGTCTGCCGGAGCTGCCCGTCGCCGCGCGCTGGACGGTGCAGCCGGAGGAGATCGACGACAACGGCCACCTGAACAATGTGCAATATGTCCGCCACGCGCAGGCCTTCGCCCCCGCCGACACGCGCTGCCTGGAGATCATCTATGACCGCGAGTGCTTTGTCGGTGAGCGCATCACGCTCGAGGCCGCCGACGGCTATGTGCGCGGCGTGAAGCCCGACGGCACGGAGAGCTTCCGGGCGCATTTCCGCGGCGCAGAATGAGCGCCCGCGCGCAGCAATCGTTCGCACCGGAGACCACGCGGGTTTCCTGAAATATAATATGGAGGTTTTGATTCTATGAAACCCTACGCACAGCTTAGTCTGGCAGAGCGTCAGGCGGAGTATGCCGCTCTGATGCGCGACTACGCGCAGGATCAGGCGCGCAATCTGCACCTGAACATGGCGCGTGGCAAGCCCGGCCGGGAGCAGCTCGACCTCGTCAGCGAGCTTCTGACCGTTTTGCACGAGCCCGCACAATGCACCGACAACGGCATTGATGTCCGAAACTACGGCGAGCTGTCCGGTATTCCCTCTGCCAAGCGCCTGTTCGCGGAGCTTCTGGACGTGCAGCCGCAGGAGGTTCTGGTCGGCGGCAGCGCCAGCCTGAACCTGATGTATGACCTCATCTCCAAGGCAATGACGCACGGCCTGCTCCACTCGCCGCGCCCCTGGTGCCGCGAGCCTGTCCTGCGCTTCCTCTGCCCCGCGCCCGGCTATGACCGCCATTTCCGCATCACGGAGTCCTTTGGCATGGAGCTCATCACCATCCCCATGACCGAGCAGGGCCCGGACATGGATATGGTCGAGGCCGCCGTGCAGGATCCCGCCGTCAAGGGCATCTGGTGCGTACCGAAATACTCCAATCCGCAGGGCTACCTCTATTCCGACGAAACCATCCGCCGCCTGGCCGCACTCCGGCCCGCTGCGCCGGATTTCACCATCATGTGGGATAACGCCTACTGTGTCCATGAGCTGCGCGGCGCATTCCGCCCCTTCCCGGACATGCTGCGGCTGTGCCGCGAGGCCGGCAACTCGGACATGGTCTTTGAATTCGCCTCCACCTCCAAAATCACCTTCCCCGGCGCGGGCGTGTCGTGCATGGCCGCCTCGGAGGAGAATCAGCGCTATCTGCAAAAGCTGATGGGCGTGCAGAACATCAGCTACGACAAGGTCAATCAGCTCCGCCACGTCCTTTTCCTGAAGGACAAGCAGAATACTCTCGCGCTCATGCAGCGCCACGCCGCGATTCTGCGCCCGAAGTTCGACGCCGTTCTGGAGGCCCTCGAGCGCATCGCGCCGCTGGAAATCGCCCACTGGACCAATCCGCAGGGCGGCTACTTCGTCTCCTGCGATGCCATGCCCGGCACCGCAAAGCGCGTTGTCGCGCTGATGAAGCAGGCCGGCGTGGAAATGACCGCCGCCGGCGCAACCTACCCCTACGGCATCGACCCGGCAGACAGCAACATCCGCATCGCCCCCAGCCTCCCGCCCGTGGAGGAGCTGCGCGAGGCGATGGAGGTTTTCTGCCTCTGCCTGCGCATCGCCGCGCTGGAGAAGCTCGGTGTCTGAGCGCAGCCACGCGGAGGAGGCCGCCGCGCGCGAAAAGCTTCCCACCATCCTGGCCGCGCTGCGCGCGCGCTATCCCGAGGCGCCCTGCGCGCTGCACTATGCACAGCCGCATGAGCTGATGATTGCCGTGCGCCTGTCCGCGCAGTGTACGGATGCGCGGGTCAATCTTGTCACGCCCGCGCTCTTTGCGCGCTTCCCGACGCTGGAAAGCTTCGCCGCCGCCGAACCGCAGGAAGTCGAGTCCTATGTACATTCCTGCGGCTTCTTCCGCCAGAAGGCGAAGGACATTGTTCTTGCCTGCCGCCGCCTGTGCGCGGTCTATGACGGCCGCATTCCCGACACAATGGAGGCGCTGCTGACGCTGCCCGGCGTTGGCCGCAAGACCGCCAACCTGCTGCTGGGCGACCTGTATGGCCAGCCCGCCGTGGTCTGCGACACGCACTGCATCCGCATTGCCAACCGTCTCGGTCTGGCCCGGGGCAAGCAGCCTGAGCAGGTTGAGCGCCAGCTTCGCGCGCTGCTGCCGCCCGAGGAGAGCAGCGCCTTCTGCCACCGCGTAGTGCTCTTTGGCCGTGAGCTGTGTACGGCTCAGCGACCGGCCTGCGCAGACTGCCCGCTGCGGGACTGCTGCATCCAGAAGCCCGCCCCCTGAGAAGCAGACGGAGCGCCCCGCCGGGCGCTCCGCTTTTTGCAGCAAAAACTCAAACAAATGTTTGCATTTTCCCTGACACTATGCTATGATACACGCAGAAGCCGCGGCGCAGAGGCGTCCCGCGGCACGGAGGTGAGCCTATGAGCCGCAGCAGCAGCAAGCGCGACGAAATTCTGGCCTTTCTGCATGACTTTTTCGCCCGCCAGGGCTATGCGCCCTCGGTGCGCGAGATCATGGCCGGTGTGGGTCTGAAATCCACCGCCACGGTACACTACCATCTGGCTGAGCTGGAGCGCAGCGGCGAAATCCGCATGGACAGCAGCAAAAACCGCTCCATCCGCCTGCCGGAGCGCGACCGCGGCGTGCCGCTTGTCGGCGTGGTGACGGCCGGCCAGCCGATTCTGGCTGTGGAACAGATTGAGGGCTACCTGCCCTGGCAGGACGAGGGCTGCTTCGCGCTGCGCGTGCGCGGCGATTCGATGATCGGCGCCGGAATTTTCGATGGCGACAAGGTCATCGTCCGCCCGCAGCAGACGGCGGAGCACGGGCAGATCGTCGTCGCGCTGCTCGAGGACTCCGCGACGGTCAAGCGCCTGAGTCGGCGCGGCGGCGAGGTCTGGCTGCTGCCGGAGAACCCGGCCTATGCGCCAATCGATGGGCGCTACGCCCGAATTCTCGGGCGGGTCAAGGCCGTCATCCGCGAATACTGAATCAAAAACGGGAGACTGTACCAAAGGTGCAGTCTCCCGTTCATTTTCTGCCTCCGCCAGCCTCACCACCCGAACGCAGAAAAACAAACACCTCATTCTCGCCTCTCCCCCTGGGAGAGCTGTCACCGCAGGTGACTGAGAGGGCATTCCAAATCCACCACCTCATTCTCGGCTCTCCCCCTGAGTACGCCCTCTCAGGCGGCTACGCCGTCCGCTCCCCCAGAGGGGGAGACGTTCTCTCGAGTGGCTACGCCGTCCGCTCCCCAAGGGGGGCGCTAAGGGGATCGTTCTGCTAAGAGCATATATCCCTGTCTTACTTTGCTGTCACATACTGCTGACTGGGGCTGCGGGGCTTATCCGGCAGGGTCAGTTGGATCGCACCGCTCGCCACGAGCGGATCAAGATATCGCCGCAGCGCATATTGCCCAGAGGCAATATTCAAATATGCGATGATCTCAGCGCGGGTTCGAGGTGTGCGGCAGAATTCCAGAAGGCCCTTTTCATCCGGCGCGCATTTCTGCGCCGCAGTCTTGTCTACAGGGGCTTCTGTTGCAGCGTTTTCGCCATCATTATATAGAATAACTGAAAAAGCACTGCGCTGATCCAAAAACTCCGGTTCCGGCAAATTTCTGCGCTTCATGGCAAAGCGGATGGTCGGAATGCCAGAGTAGCGGTTTTCTGTCTTGCCCAAGGTCTCCATAGCCGTGACCAGCACGGGATTTCGAGTATCCGGCTGGGCGTTTCCAAGCTGATCGATCGTCAGTCGCCCATAAAGGCCACCTGGATTGGTGATCTCAAGCCGATTTGTATACATGACCAGTTGGATTGGCATTCCTTCGGTATGCATACTATAATCCCGGTGAACCAGCGCATTGAGTATCGCCTCGCGCACAGCGTCCATGGGATACTGTGGAGCATCCTTCCGCTTCCCTGTCTCCGGGTCGATTCTGGTTGCGGTTCGCATATTTGCCAGCGCAAAGGCCAGAGCACCCTCCAGCATGTCCGGAAGCGTTCCCTCAATGTGCTTTGTGTCAGTAAAGCGGTTTCCGTTGGCATCCAGAGCGCCCATTGCTTCTGCCGGAACAGCGGTCGCAATGATGCTCAACTGCGGATAGAATGCCTGTGGGTAAAGCCCAAACAGTAGCAGTGCCGCCATCGTGACGCTTCCATCTCTGGTGATACCGGCAAGCTCATATTGCTGCGCGGTTGTTAAACTCACCAAATTCGGCCGCGCATGCCTCTTCAGCATCAGGAATTCTTCAACTTTGGCCATATCCAGCGCTTGCAGTGAGGCTCTTTCAGCCGGACGGATGTCATCCTGATACTTTTTTCGAAATGCCTCGTAGCTGTATACCTCATACTCCGTCATGGGCTTGTCGCCATCACCGACCCGGATATAGGCGCCGCGCAGTCTTCCCCTCGCTGTCTTGAAGCACGGCCGCTCTGCAATATCGATGGGCGGAATCTCGGCCGAAACAAAGGTAAGGCCATTTTCATCCAGCTCTGTAAACTGTGGTCTGACAACTGGTGTCATCTGTTCGCAATATTCCATGACCTTCCGTTCCAGATCCTGCGCATCATATACGCCGACCTTCGCAAAGCCATTCTTTTCGTCCAGACCAAAAACAAAGGTTCCCCCACTGTTTTGATTGGAAAAGGCGGAAATCGTATCATAAAGCTTCTCCGGACATCCCCGGTGAGCCGCCTTTACTTCCACAATTTGTCCTTCACAGCCGCGAGTCTGAATGTGCGCAATTAAATCGTGGAGTTCCTTTTCAACCATGCTCATCACTCCTTTGTACCTATCTTAACACAAGCAGGTTAAGAAGTGAAGAAGAATCATA
Organism: uncultured Oscillospiraceae bacterium; assembly: GCA_964465395.1. Lineage (GTDB taxonomy): Bacteria > Bacillota > Clostridia > Oscillospirales > Oscillospiraceae > JAZOXB01. Next base: position 8,759 of record CAYXIN010000056.1, read on the forward strand.
AGACATTTCTTGACTTTTTCTTGCGTTTCTTATGTTTGTGTAGAAAAGATAAGAGAAAGTAGTGTTATTATCTTATTTTTTCCTTCCACATTGAAATTAAGATACGCCCTCTCAGGCGGCTACGCCGCCAGCTCCCCCAGAGGGGGAACCAAGGGGGGGAGACGTTCTCTCGAGTGGCTACGCCGCCAGCTCCCCCAGAGGGGGAGCCAAGGGGGGGAGACGTTCTCTCGAGTGGCTACGCCGCCAGCTCCCCCAGAGGGG
>CAYXIN010000056.1:9119-12047 GCA_964465395.1 uncultured Oscillospiraceae bacterium
GAGCCAAGGGGCGTGCTGTACATAGCGCAGCCTGACTCCTTATCCTCGGCTCTCCCTCCGGGAGAGCTGTCACCGCAGGTGACTGAGAGGGAATTCCAAATCCACCACCTCATTCTCGGCTCTCCCTCCGGGAGAGCTGTCACCACAGGTGACTGAGAGGGCATTCCAAATCCACCACCTCATTCTCGGCTCTCCCTCTGAGTACGCCCTCTCAGGCGGCTACGCCGTCCGCTCCCCAAAGGGGGAGCCAAGGGGGGACGCGCCGAACGCAGAAAAACAAACACCTTATCCTCGGCACTCCCGGAAGGAGCGCCGAGGATAAGGTGTCAGGCTTCAATAATAACGCGCGCAATCGAAAGTAGCTTCCATCAAAATTTCATTTAGTAAAAGCGCATACAGTCCGCGTGCGTCTCGGACAGCAGCACCGTCAGCTCCGGAAAGGCCTCGCGCAGACGGCGCGCGACCACGGCGCAGACGGGGTTCTCCGTGTAGAAATGCCCCGCGTCAATGAGGCTGAGGCCCAGCTCCTGCGCCTTCCAGAAGTCATTATACTTTGCATCCGCTGTGACAAAGGTATCACAGCCCGCGTCGGCTGCCTCCTCCATCCCGGCCACGCAGTTGCCGCCGCCAACGGCCACACGGTGCACCGCTCTGCCGCCATCGACATAGCGCAGCACCGGCGTATGCAGCCGCGCGCGGACGCGGGCCAGAAACGCCTCCAGCGGCAGCTCCGGCGTTGTGCCCCGGTGCAGCAGTCCCCAGGGTCGTCCCTGCGCATCCACGCCGCCGGGGTGGATGACCTCCACTGCCTCCAGCTCCAGCAGTTCGGCCAGCACATCGTTGACCCCACCGGGCGCGCAGTCCAGATTGGTGTGGGCATTGACGGCGCTGATGTCATGCGCGCACAGCTCCATCAGTCCGCGCGTCACGCCGCGCTCATCCGTCACCGCCTCAAGCGGCTGGAAAATCAGCGGGTGATGCGTCAGCAGCACATCCGCCCCGCGCACAGCCGCCTCGTGGCAGACATGCGCAAAGGGATCGAGCGCCACCAGCACGGTCTGCACGGGCTTGCTGCGCCGACCGCAGAGCAGGCCGATGTGATCCCAGTCCATTTTCATATAGGAGGGGGCGATGCACTCAAGAAAATCCAGAATATCCTGTACGGTTCTCATTGGGGGCTCCTTTCCTGCGCTGTCAGGGTCGCGCGCAGCTCGCGCAGCTCCAGCAGCGCTTCTTCATAATAGGACAGGCGGCTGTCGGGACTCGCCGCGCGGCGCAGTCCCGCGACGGTGCGCGTCAGCGCCGCCTCGATGCGGCTGACATAGGGCAGCAGCAGCGGCCCGCCGGCCGCGCGCAGCGCCGGGGAGACATACTGCTCGCCGGGACGCAGCTCCGCCGGGTTGCCAAAGCGGGCGGTGAGCACCTGGTAGAGAAAGCCGCCATCCTCCACCAGCGTTTCCGTCTCGATGCCAAAGCCGAGCGGCCCCAGCTTGCGGCGCAGATCGTTGCCGGAGGACTGGGGCTGCAAAATCAGGCGGTAGTCCGCCGCACGCAGCCAGGGGGCGTCGGCCAGAATGCGGGCAATCAGGTCGCCGCCCATCCCGGCGCAGACAATGGTATCCACCTGCGCCGGATCCACCGCCGACAGTCCATCCGCCCGCGAGAAGCGCATCTGCCCGGCCACGCCATAGCGCAGCGCGTTCTCCATCGCGCGGCGAAGGGGCTGCTCGCGCAGGTCACAGGCATGGACAAAGGTCGCCTGCCGGTGCAGCAGCAGCTCAATGGAAAGATAGCCGTGGTCCGCGCCGATGTCGGCCACGCGCGCGCCGGGCTGCACCTGCGCCGCGCAGCACAGCAGCCGCGGAGAAATGGGGAGCTTCATGAATCATCCCTCCAAAAGAAATTGGGAGGCGCGGGCCTCCCAATCCAGAACATTACTGCTTGGCGGCCTCGTTGGCCTCGATGAAGCGGTTAACCTGCGCAAGGAAGGCGTCGCAATCCACGCCATGCACCATGCAGGCCTCCTCAACCGTCTCGCCGCGCGAGGAGGGGCAGCCGAGGCAATGCATACCAATGGCGAAGAAAAGGGGCGCAGTCTCCGGCGCAAGATCCAGAACATCACCGATGATGGTGGTTTTTTCGATTTTAACAGCCATGGGGAAATGACCTCCTGTGTGTTTGTTGAAGCAGCTTTGCTTTCTGCCTCTTATTATAGCCGCCGAAGCGCAAAAAATCAACCATTTCCGCACAGCCCTGTGCAAAAATCCGGCGCAAACGGCGCAAATATTCACCCGGCGCTGATTGACTTATGCGCTGCGGCGTGTTATAATAAGCAAAAATTCTGCTTCGGAGGCGAACGATCATGACCATCAAGACCCTGGAAACCAAGAACCTGTGCGACAGTGCCAAGAAGGGTGGCTGCGGCGAGTGCCAGACCTCCTGCCAGTCCGCCTGCAAGACGAGCTGCGGCATTGCCAATCAGCAGTGCGAAAACAAGTAAGCGCCAGTTAAAATGCCGCCGGTTGGCGGCATTTTTGCTGCGCGGATCAATACACAGAAACAGGAGAGATCACAATGATACATTGTTATAAGCTGGGCGGGCTGAATATTGTTCTGGATATCTTTTCCGGCGCGGTGCATGTGGTGGATGAGGTGGCCTACGACCTGATCGAGGGTCTTGAGTACACGCCGCGCGAGACGCTCATCGCCCGGCTGCTGGAAAAATATGCCGACCGCCCGGAGGTCACGCGCGCCGAGCTGGAGGATGGTCTGGCGCAGATCGACCGTCTGCGCGAAAGCGGCCAGCTCTACACCCCCGACACCTTCGAGCCGATGGCCGGCGCGCTGAAGGAGAAAACCTCCGGCGTGGTCAAGGCGCTGTGCCTGCATGTGGCGCACACCTGCAACCTCAACTGCTCCTACTGCTTC
>CAYXIN010000057.1:0-11847 GCA_964465395.1 uncultured Oscillospiraceae bacterium
CCCGAAGGGCAAGGTAATGTCGCTTCCGGCAGGTTCTACGCCCATCGATTTTGCCTATGCGATTCATTCCGGCGTGGGCAACGCCATGGTGGGCGCCAAGGTCAACAACCGCATTGCCAGCTACGATCAACCGCTGAAAAACGGCGATATTATTGAGATTCTGACCTCCAAAAGCGCAAAGGGCCCCAGCCGTGACTGGCTGAAAATCTGCAACAGCAATCAGGCCCGCACAAAGATCAAGCAGTGGTTTAAGAAGGAAAAACGAGAAGAAAATGTGGCGCACGGCAAGGCCAGCTTTGAGGCCGAACTGCGGCGCGCGGGCTTTAATCCCAGCGTGCTTCAGGATGCAGAGCTGCTGCCGGTGCTGCTCAAGCGACTGGCCTTTGATGATCTGGACGATATGTATGCAGCAATCGGCTACGGCGGTCTGACGGCGGCCAAGGCCTTTGGCCGCATCCGCGATGAGCTGGTCAAGACCGTTCGCCAGCCTGTGACCGTGAAGGAAACGCCAAAGCTGGTGGAGCAGGCGGCTCCGGAGAAGCACAATCGTTATCACGAGTCCGGTGTCATCGTTGAGGATATTGAATCGTGCATGATTAAGCTGGCGCGCTGCTGCACGCCGGTTCCGGGCGACGATATCATTGGCTTCATCACGCGGGGCTATGGCGTGTCTGTCCACCGCTGCGATTGCAAAAACGTGCGCAATGCAGACCCGAAGCAGGCAGACCGATGGATTCATGTGGCCTGGAATGTGGAGGATACAAAGCCCTTCTCCACAACGCTGGAAATTGAGAGCATCGACAGAGATGGCATCTGGATTGATATTGCAACCGTGTTGAACACAGCTCGCGTCAAGGTGACGGAGCTTTCGGCGCGTGAGCTGTCTGCCGGACGCGGCTGCGCGACGGCAACCTTTGAGGTGCGCAGTGTGACAGAGCTGGAGAGCATTCGTCAGAGGCTGCGCGCGGTTTCGGGCGTGCTGGATGTACGCAGGGGGCAAAGCTGATGCGGGCCGTTGTGACCCGCGTGCGCGGTGCTTCGGTGGAAATAGAGGGCTGCTGCGTCGGCCAAATCGGGCAGGGACTCCTGATCCTGCTTGGTGTCGCGCCGGGGGATACCCCTGCGCATTGCAGAAAATTGGCAGATAAGCTGCTGGGACTGCGAATTTTCGAGGATGAAAATGGGAAAATGAACCGCGCGCTGGCCGATGTGGGTGGCGCGGTGCTGGTGGTCAGCCAGTTTACGCTTTATGCTGACTGTCGGCATGGCCGCCGCCCCAGCTTTGTTGGCGCGGCAGCCCCAGAGCTGGCCAACGTGCTGTATGAGCAGTTTTTGGAGGAATGCCAACTGCGCGGCTTTGCGCCGCAGCATGGGCAGTTTGGAGCGGATATGCAGGTCAGCTCCGTCAATGATGGCCCGGTGACCATACTGCTCGATACCGATGAATTGATGTAGGAGGAGAAGCTATGAAGGTATATTCTCAGGTTTTGGGAGATTTACAGACCAATTGCTACCTGGTGACGGATGAGCAGGGCAACGCCGCCGTGATCGATCCGGCAGCCAGCCCGGAGCGGATTTTGCAGCAGGCATTGCAGTTGGCTGTGCAGATTCGTGCGGTTCTGCTGACGCACGCGCATTTTGACCACACCGGTGCGGCGCGCGCGATTGCGGAGGCAGCGCGCTGCCCGGTCTGGGTGAATGAGGAGGAGGAAAAGCTCGACGCGGAGTGGACAGGCGGCGCGCTCTACTATACAGACGATTATGACGATGGGGATACGGTGCGCGTGGGCGGCCTGACCTTCATGGTCTACCATACGCCGGGGCACACGCCCGGCTCCGTCTGCCTGAAGTGCGGAACGGCGCTCTTTACCGGCGACACGCTCTTTGCCGGTAGCTGCGGACGCGTCGATTTGCCTGGCGGCAGCTATACGGACATGGCGCGCAGCCTGCGCCGCATTGCCGAATTCGAGGGCGATCTGGCGATTCTGCCGGGCCATGGCCCGGCCTCCACCCTGTTGCAGGAGCGCCAAAGCAACCCGTATCTGCATCATTGAGGCGCCGGATATGAAGCTATATCTCTGCGGTCATGAAGACCGCTATGCCATTGAGCAGCTCCAGCTCTCCCTCTTTCCGGGCGAGAGCATGGAGCCGGTTGATGCGCCCTTTACGGGGGACGGCGCGATCTCAACGCTGCACACCGGGCGCGTCTGGCTGACAGCTACGGCGCAGATTACGCTGCACGGCAAAACGGCGCGCGCCAGCCGCCGCATGAAGGCGGAGGGGGCTGAGGTTCCGGCCCGTCGGCGGCTGTTGCAGAATGCCTATTATGACGCGGCGGTGCAGCTTCGCGAGCCGCCGGAGTGGGGAAGCCTCTCCGGTGTCCGTCCGAGCAAGTTGACGACCCGGCGTCTGATGGCCGGGGGCACAGCCCAGAGTGCGCAGCGACTCCTGCGCGATACATATCATGTTTCCGAGTCCCGGCGCCGTCTGTGCGTTGAGGCGTCCCTGGCGACGGTTCAGTCGGCGGCGCGTTTGCGACCGCAGGATGTGTCTGTCTATGTGGGGATTCCGTTCTGCCCGACGCGCTGCGCCTATTGCAGCTTCGTCAGCGCCAGCATTGAAAAGCAGATGGGACTGCTTGCGCCCTATCTGGAGGCGCTGGAGCGGGAAATTGCCCTGCTTGGACGGCTGCTGCGCGAGGCAGGCAGGATGCCGCGCACGCTCTACATCGGCGGCGGTACGCCTACGACACTCTCAGCACCCCAAATGGAGCGGCTGATGGACGCGATTGCGAGGCATTTTGACCTGTCGGAGCGGATAGAATATACCGTGGAGGGCGGACGGCCTGACACGCTTGACACGCAGAAGCTTGCCGTGATCCGGCGCATGGGCTGCGACCGCATCAGCATCAATCCGCAGACAATGAACGATGATATTCTCAGAGCGGTCGGCCGCCGTCATACCGGCGCGCAGACCATTGCCGCATACGAGGCGGCTGTTGCAGCAGGCTTCGAGGGCATCAACATGGATCTGATTGCGGGTCTGCCGGGGGATAACCGGGTCTCCTTTGCCGACTCCCTGCGGCGGGTGCTGGACTTGCAGCCAAGCAATGTGACGGTGCATACTCTGGCGCTGAAGCGCGGTGCGGATCTCTTCTTTTCCCGCATGGGTCTGCCGGATGAGGAAACGGTGCGCGCCATGCTTGCGGATGCCGAGTCTGCGCTGCGCGCAGCGGGCTATGCGCCCTACTACCTCTACCGGCAGAAGTATATGTCCGGCAGCTTTGAAAATGTCGGCTGGTGCCGGCCGGGCTTTGAGGGGCTGTATAACATTTACATGATGGAAGAGCTGCACAGCATTCTCTCTGTGGGTGGCGGCGGAATGACCAAAATCAATCTGTCCGGCGGCCGCCTGGAGCGCTTCCACAATCCGCAGTTCCCCCAGCAATATCTGGAACGCATTGAGGATGTTCTGCGTCAGAAGGAGGCAGCCGTTGCGCTGCTGACCGGGGAAGAAAGCAAAACAAACAGGAAAGGACTGTAATATGGATACCCTATTTTCCAATGTAACCGTCGTGACGATGGACGAGGAGCTGCGGGTGCTTTTCGCGGCCTTTGTGGGCGTCACCGATGGCAAAATCAGCTATATCTCCCGCCAGGCGCCCAAGGAGCAGCCGACGCAGATCATCAATGGTGAGGGCATGGTGCTGATGCCCGGCCTCATCAACTGCCATACGCATCTGGCGATGTCTTCCCTCCGCGGCTGCGCGGATGATGTGGCGCTGGAAACATGGCTCAATGATTATATTTTCCCGCGGGAGGAGCTGCTCGACGGTCGCTGTGTCAAGGCGGCCACGCTGCTGTCTCTGGCGGAGTGCCTGCGCTTTGGCACAACCTCCGTCTCCGATATGTACTATTACAGCGACGAGGTCTGCGAGGCGCTGGCGCAGTCGGGCATGAAGGGAAATGTTTCCCGCGCAGTGACCTTCTTCGGAGATGAATTCGATTTCGACCGCGATTACCGCTGCCAGGAAATGGTTGCGTTAAAAAACAAGTGGCATGGCTTTGACCATGGCCGCATCCGCGTTGAAGCGTCGGTACATGCGGAGTATACCTCGGATTACCGCGTGTGGGAGGCGTTGAGCGAGTATGCGCTCAATGAGGGCATCGGGATGCATGTCCACCTCTCAGAGACGAAGGCGGAGCACGAGGCCTGCAAGGAGCGGCATGGCCTGACGCCCGCGCAGGTGTTGGATTGCCACCATGTGTTCGATGCGCCTGCGATTGCGGCGCATTGTGTCTGGCTGGAGCCGGAGGATATGCAGCTTTTGGCCAGACGCAAGGTGTCAGCGATTCACAATCCCTGTTCCAATTTGAAGCTGGCCTCCGGCTGCGCGCCGGTGCAGGAGATGATTCGGGCGGGAATGAATGTGGCGCTTGGCACAGACTCCTCGGCCTCGAACAACAATCTGGATCTGTTTGAGGAGATCAAGGCGGCGGCGCTGATGGCAAAGGGGAGCAGTCTGGACCCCAAGGCGCTGCCTGCGCAGGCGGCGCTGATGATGGCCACAGTCTGCGGCGCACGCGCGCAGCATCGCGAGGCGGAGTGCGGCATGATTAAGCTGGGGATGGATGCGGATCTGATTCTGCTCGATTTCACGCAGCCGCATCTGATGCCCTGCCACAATGTGATGAGTCATCTGGCCTATGCGGTCAGCGGCCACGATGTGGTGATGACCATGGTGCGCGGCAAGGTGCTCTATGCCGCCGGAAAGTATCTGACGATCGATCTGGAGGATGTGGTGCGCGAGCTGGCAGAGTATGTTATGCCGCGGATGTTCGGAAAGAAGGAAGGGTGAGCATTGGAAGCAAAGGAACAGAAGCAGAATTTTCTAACCGGTGCGGCAATTCTGTCGCTTTCCACGATTATTGTCAAGATCATTGGCATGTTCTATAAGATTCCCCTCAAAGGAATCATTGGGGACGCGGGCTACGCATATTTCAATGCTGCCTATTCCATCTATTCCGTTCTGCTGGTCATTTCGACCACGGGCCTGCCGGTTGCGATGAGCCGCATGGTGTCAGAGGCGCACACGCTGGGCAACGGACGCCAGATGAAGCGCATTTTTCACACGGCGCTGATTGCTTATCTGAGTATCGGCGTGCTGGGAACGGCGATTATGATGCTGTTGCCCAGATTCCTGGCCGGTACGGTCATGGGACTGCCCAATGCATCCTACTCGATCTTTGCTCTGGGCCCCGCTGTGGTTTTCATCTGCTTTGCATCCGCCGGCCGCGGCTTTTTCCAGGGACAGGGGGATATGAAGCCGACTGCGGTCAGTCAGATCATTGAGGCAGCGGGCAAGCTGATCCTTGGTCTTGGCTTTGCATGGCTGGTAATGCGGCGCTTTGACAATGAGGCGCTCTCCTCCGGCGCAACCATCGCAGGCATCAGCATCGGCGCGGGCTGCTCGGCGCTTTATGCGCTGATGAAGCTTCGCGGCAGCAGCCGGAGAATCGATGCCATGGGCGGCGAGGTGCTTTCCTACAAGACCACGGCGAAGCGACTGATGGCCATCGCCATTCCCATTACCATTGGCTCTGCCGGCTTGCAGCTTATCAACCTTCTGGATGAAGTGACCGTCACGCATCGCCTTCTGGCTGCGGCGCAGTCCTCCGGCGTGATGATCGACCGTGTGCTTGCACTGGCGCAGAAGCATGATGTGCAGTATGCGGTGGAGAATGCAAAGGGAATCTACAGCTTTGCGCAGACCATTTTCAATCTGCCCATCTCGCTGATTCCCTGCATCACGGTTGCCATTATTCCGGCTATTACAAGCTATCTGACCCTGCATGACCAGCGTGGCGTGCGCACCACGCAGGATTCCGCCATGCGCATCATGAGCCTTGTGGCGATGCCCTGCGCCATTGGTCTGCTGGTGCTGTCTGAGCCGGTCATGGCGCTGCTGGGCGGCTATGAGGGCGACAAGCTGAAGCTGGCCGGGTGGCTGCTGGCGCTGCTGACACCGACGATTCTCACAAACAGCGTTGCCAACATGACAACGGCGGTGATGCAGGCGCATAATCACACGGTGCTGCCGGTCATCAACACGCTCATTGGTGGTCTGCTGAAGGTGGCGGTGAACTATATCCTGGTTGGCAATCCGGATATTGCCATTCTGGGTGCACCGATTGGCACCTTTGTGTGCTATCTGGTCATCATGCTGCTGAATATCTTCGCGATGCGCCGCACCCTGCAGGAGCCGCCGAAGGTGCTGCCCGCGATCTGGCGCAGCGGACTGGCTGCGCTGCTGATGGGTGGTGTGGCCTGGCTGAGCTACGCGCTGCTGCAAAAGCTGATTGCCAGCATCGCGCTGTGCTGCCTTGGCGCAATTGCCGTGGCTGTGGTGAGCTATCTGCTGCTGGTGATTGCATTCCGTGCGCTGACCTATGAGGATTGTCTACTGTTGCCGAAGGGCGAGAAAATTGCAAAAATTCTGAGAATCCACTGAAAAAACCATATTTTTACTTGCGTTTTACAACGATTTGTGGTAAATTTTATAGGCACGTTTCTGATTGCGCGCCCGGCTGAAAGAATGCCGGGCTTTGCGCTGAACAATATTGCACGAAAATGAGAAAGAGGTACAATCGGAATGAACAAGAATGATTTGATTGCGCAGATTGCCGGCAAATCCGGACTGTCAAAAAAGGACGCGGAGAAAGCGCTGACGGCTGCCGTTGAGAGTATCACGGAGGCAATTGCCAATGGGGATAAGGTGCAGCTTGTCGGCTTCGGCTCCTTTGAGACGAAGTGCCGCGAGGCGCGCATGGGCCGCAACCCCAAGACCAAGGAAGCCATTGAGATTCCCGCCACCTGTGTGCCGGTTTTTAAGGCAGGCAAGGCGCTGAAGGAAGCGGTCGCAAAGTGATGAATCGGACGGGGCCGCAGAGATTCGCGGCTCCGCCCACTGCTTTTTGGAGGATACAATGCGTTTAGATAAGTATTTGAAGGTTTCCCGCCTGATTAAGCGGCGTACCGTTGCGAACGAGGCCTGCGACAATGCGCGCGTTACGGTTAACGGGCGGCCTGCGAAGGCATCCTATGATGTCAAGGTGGGGGATGTAATCCGGATTTCCTTCGGCCGCGGCACACTGGCGGTGGAGGTGCTGGCAGTGGCGGAGGCGGTGCGCAAGGATGATGCGGCGGCCATGTATCGCGAGCTGCCGCAGACAGAAGAAAACGGGCAAGGCGACTGAGCGGCCTCTGCTCCATGAACTACACAGATTAGAGCGAAGTAAAACAGGCATGACCGAAATCATGCCTGTTTTTCTGCATCAGGACGCGTCAGTGGTGGGGATATAGGGATAAATGTGCTCATAGGAGGACGCGCCGGCAAAGGAGCCAATCTTGGAGATCAGCATCAGAGAGCCGTCCTCCGCCGGGAAGCAGCGCATATCCAGATTGATGTTTTCCTCGCTTTGAGACCATTCAACCAGATCGGCGTAAACGCTCCGGTCAACATCCTCCCAGTGCTCCGCCGGGAAGCCGCTGTAGAATTCGTCCGCAACGGCAGCGCGGGCCTGATTCACAAAATTTTCCGTATCTACGCCGCACAGAGCGAAAATGTCTGCATTGGTCAGCCGGGTGCCCGTGAGACGGTCGAAGCTCCAGACGGAGTAGTAGTTGCAGTCGTTGGGATAGGACGACCACACACGCAGCACCAGAATATCCTCAAACCAGTGATATTCATAGTCAATGCCATGGCAGACGGGCATATAGCCCTGGTCGGCCTCTGCGCAGCCCTCGTCGATCAGCGTGCCAAAGTTCTCGCGGATTTCCTGATTGATGGCCAGGGCATCCGCTGTCTCGCAGTTGATCTGCGGCAGATGATAGGAGTAGTATTCCGGAAGCACCGTGCTGGTGTCAAGAATCGGCTCCTCCTGGGACAGCGCGGGCTGCACCTCCGGTTCCGGCGCAGGCAGCTCCTCCGTTGCAGAGCTGGGCGCAGAGGACTCGGTCAGAACGTCCTCGGGCTTCGGCTCGGGAATATGAACCACAGGCTTCTTGTTGCTTACTGTGCCGAGGGCAAGCAGACTACAGCCGCTCAGCAGCGCAGCGCAAAGGCTGAGACAAAGAATCAGACAGATATACTTTTTCATTGGAAAACCTCCTGTGAAGTATGGATGAGTGTTAGGCGCATGTGGGGAGAAAAGGTTCCCACAATTTATCGCGTGTTGCGCGAGAGCTTGCGTTCCTCTCTGGTTTTGCAGAATTTTTCGAGCTGCGGCACCAGCAGCAGACAGATCAGCGCTGCGGTGAAGCCGCCGTTATAGAGGCAGAAGCCGCCGTGCATATCCGGAACGGCCGTGACCAGCAGATAATGCAGCGCACTGGCAAGCACGCCATAGACAGAGCCGTAGCGCCCCGCAATCGGGCTCAGGCCGTTGGCGTAGCACAGACCGATGAGAATGGACTGGCTGCCAATGGTCAGGGCATAATTCTCCCCGCCCAGCAGCTTGAAGACCCAGCCGAAGAAGAAGGAGGCAAGAACATAGCCCAGCATAACCGGCCAGACATTGCGCGGATGGCTGCCGGAATTGCAGGTGGCGAGCATACAGAAGACGATGCCGAAGGTCATGCCGGTCCAGACATTTGTGCCGTCGAGCAGACCGGCGAGATTGAAGTAGGCAACAATCATCAGCCCATAGACGCCAACATTCATCAGGAAGGGGGCGTTTCCGTATTTTGCCGTGAAGCAGACGCTGTGACCGGAATCCTTCATCAGCTTCCAGTAATCACGCGGCGTGCAGCCCATCAGAAGCGCAAACACAATGCACAGGCCAAAGACGGCCACGCAGAAGCTGTTGGTCATCAGACGGGAGACAACATCCAGCGCGGGCAGCGCGGAGAGATCGGCGGTTTTCTGCCCCAGCATCACGGTGTAGAGCACCGCGCGCAGGAAGAAGGCGGTCATGCCAATCGGGACAGCGGCGGAGTAGTGGTCATAGCCCTTGTGAATATTGGGCGCGTGCGCCAGACCAGCGGGCAGGAAGAAGCCGATCACCAGACCGATGAAGATGGCCAGCAGAAGGCCCTGCCAGCGGAAACCGACGTAGTCCAGATTGGGGTAGCGGAACAGAAGGTCGGAAATCAGCGGGGCGATACCGGTGGAGAACATCATGGCGTTGCACATTGCGCCGGGCTTTTCACGTTTCACAGCACAGTAGAGCAGCACGCCCAGAATGGTGGGGAGCATGTTCAGAAGGTTCATGCCCCAGGAGGCGAAGCCCAGCGTCAGGAGCATGGCCAACGTAGTGACCTGATTGGGCTTTGCGCCGGGCAGCGCGCAGAGCGCAGCGCAGAACAGGCCAACAAGCCCCATGTTCAGGAAGGTTGCCGAGAAGCCGCCAAGTGCGAAATAGTTGGTCGAGATTTTGCAGGTGCCGGTGAGAATTCGCCACAGACCGGGCAGCATATCCGCGCGATCCGGCAGCAGGGGAGCCGCGATGAGGAAACAGAGAGAGAAGAGAGCAAAAAACAGCCGCAAAAAACGCTCCTGCGACCATGCATTTATCTTTTTCATATTACACCTCATTTTAGAATAAATCTGGGCAATCCGAGCCCATAGAAGTTCGAATTGCCCAGACGGTCGGCATTATATCTCCCGCACTCCACGCAGTGCTCTGCAAGTTCCGTCAGTTATGCGGGAGGGCTCTGCGCAGCAGAGCCGATTCAGCACTTTTCCGCAGCCTCGACAACGTGCTTCATGAGCACGGAGGTCGTCACGCTGCCAACGCCGCCGGGGACGGGGGTGATGGCGTCCACGATGGGCTCCACCTCAGCATAGACGGCGTCACCGGCAATTGCGCCCAGACCGCCGCGTGCATTCGGCTTATTCTCGTCCCAGTTGATGGACACGTCGATGACAACCTGGCCGGGGCGGACATAATCCTTGGTCAGAGAATTCAGAACGCCAGCCGCAGAGACAAGGATGTCTGCATTTCTGCAAATCTCGGCGGTGTTCACGGTCTTGGTATGGCAGACGGTGACGGTGGCATTCTTGCCCATGAGCATCATGGCTGCGGGCTTGCCGACGACCAGAGAACGGCCGATGACAACAGCGTTCTTACCCTTGCAGTCGATGCCATAGTAGTCCAGAATTTCCATGCAGGCGGCGGGGGTGCAGGGGGCGAAGCCCAGGTCACTGCGGCCCTCAAAGACGCCGGCATTGGAGAGGTCGGTCATGCAGTCCACGTCCTTACGCGGATCGAGGCGGTTGCAGATTTCGTTGGTATCCGCCTTGAGGTGCTTGGGCAGCGGGCGGAACATCAGAACGCCGTGCACGCTGTCGTCAGCATTGATCTCGTCGATGAGGCTGAGCACGGCTTCCTTGGAGGAATCCTCAGGCAGAAGGAACTTCTTGACCTCAATGCCGATGAGCTCAGCACGCTTGGTTGCGCCCTTCTCATAGGACAGGTCGCTGGGATTCTCGCCCAGACGGACAATGCCGAGCGTGGGGGCCACGCCGCGCGCCTTGAGCGCATTCACGCGGTCAATCAGCTTGGCATTCAGGGCATCGGTGACTTCCTTGCCCAGTAATTGTTTGGCCATAATATGTATCTCCTTATATGATGATTATTTGAAGAAGCCGGCCTGAACCGTTTCGAAGATGTCGTCAGCAAGCTTGCCGTACTGTGCCAGCATGGACAGGCAGCGGGCATTCATCTGCTCAGCGACCTCGCGGTTTTTCAGGGACTTGGTGTTGATGAAAACGTTCAGAGAGGCGGCCTGAAGCGCGGCCTTGACAATCACGGCACCGCAGCCGGCGTCGGAAACGGCCAGACGGGAGCCCTTTGCCGCAAAGACAGCAATGGCGTCGAGCGCCTCACAGCACAGCTCCATGATGTGTACGGGAACCTGGCAGGCAGTGATGGTGGCTTCCTCCATGATGGTGTCGCGGTTGGGATCGTCCTTGGGGATGCCGTAGGCCTTGGCCAGCGGGACAAAGCCCTCTGCATCGGCAGGAACCTGATCCAGAAGCTCGTTTTGCAGCGCATCACACTTTGCCTGCAAAGCAATGATCTCAGCTTCGACGTCGGCATATTTCTTCTTGCCGACGGTCAGAGAGCCGACCATATTGCCCAGGGCGGTGCCCAGCGCAGCGACCAGCGCAGCAGCGCCGCCGCCGCCGGGGGCGGGTTCATTCGAGGCCAGAACCGTGACAAACTCACGGCAGGATCTGGTGGTCATATCCATGGTAATACTCCTTTGTTTGATTGGCAGGCGAACAGTGGATCGCGCTGCATATGCAGGTGTCAGCGCCCGCGTTAAAGTGCCCCGTCATTGCTGCGGAACAGCAGGATGCCGCGATCCGCAGCCGAGGGTGCGCCGGTTGTCGCCAGAAGCGCAAGCTCCTCCGGGACAGTGCCCCAGCGTTGCGCACTGAAGCAGTGTGCCGGGAGCTGAAAATAGAGATGGGTGTGGCCCTTTTCCACGCGCTTTTCCTGCGCAAACAGCTCCCTCCAGTCGGCTCCAACAGAGCCGAAAAAGCGAAAGGTGCAGCACCCGGCGGAGCTGCTGTCTGCAACAAGCAGCACGTTCAGCGGAGCTGCGTCGGAATAGGTCAACTGAGCGGGCTGAAAATAGACAACCGCCGTCATAGCCTCACCACTTACAGCATTTTGATAGATGGGGATGCACCCCGAAAAACTCCGGCGGGAGTGCCGCCGGAGTTTTTGCTATTGGCATTAGAACAGGCCGGAAACCTTGCCGGTCTCGGTGTCAACATCAACGCGGCGATAAGCGGGGTCGGCAGCGGTGCCGGGCATCATGGAGATGGTGCCAGCC
>CAYXIN010000058.1:0-11523 GCA_964465395.1 uncultured Oscillospiraceae bacterium
TTGACGGAGTTATGCCGTATGATTGTGTTAGCTTAAAGTACGCTTGTGAGGTATAGAGGCCGAAGAAACTGAACAGAGAGAAATCGGGAAGAATAAAACCAAAACAGAGGAGTTCTCGGGACAGCTTACTATTTGGGATATCCTTCAAGCTAAGCTTGAGGTATTGACTCAACACGAGTTTGAACTGAATGTGGCGGCGTAAAGCATCGGATTTGGAGAAAGAGCTTGCTCTCCCGTATATAAGAAATGTCGGTTTAACAGTCTCTTTTACTCACACAGATACTTTTCCTCTGACAATGAAACTTTCACAGGCACTATGAAACTAACTCAATCACGCTGACACTTTTTCTCAAAGGAGAGTTTCAGCGTGATTGCAATTTTTGCAGAAAACAGGTGCCAAGGGGGACAGAAAAAGCACCCAGCATACCCACAATGAAACTAACCCAAAGGGTACAAATACAGAAAAGTCCTATGACACAGTCATTTTGGCAAAAAGAAAAAGGTCGATAGTTTCAGATACTCTCGTATCAAAACTATCGACCTTATTTGGAGCAGGTGAGGGGAGTCGAACCCCCCTATTCAGCTTGGGAAGCTGATGTTCTACCGATGAACTACACCTGCATCTGCGCTGTCATACAGGCAGCTTAGTTAAAATCCCGAATCGCTAAGCGATTCGGGATTCTCTGGCAGGGGGTGAAGGATTCGAACCCTCACAAACGGAGTCAGAGTCCGGTGTGCTGCCGTTACACAAACCCCCTAAGTACCAAGCGCATATATTATTATAGTCATCTTCTCGAAAATGTCAAGCACTTTTTTCAAATTTTTTCATTTTTTCCATTTTCCCACTCTGTGGCAAAAATCCCCCGCAACACACATCTGCATTTGACGAATCGCGCATTTGTGTCTATAATCATATACAACCCCTTCGAATCAGATTGGAGGAAACACGATGCAGATTCAGACAATCACGCAGCAGCAGGTTCACGCCTGGCTGCCAAAGCGCCAGCCGGATGCGCACAAGGGCTCCTTCGGCCGCATTCTTCTGCTCTGCGGTGCCGTCGGCTACACCGGCGCGCCAGTGCTGGCCGCGCGTGCCGCGCTCCGCAGCGGTGCGGGGCTGGTTTTTCTTGGCGTGCCGGAGCCCATCTATCCCATTGTCGCTGCGCACCTGATTGAGCCGGTGCTCTTTCCCCTGCCGGCAGAGAGTGGCATGCTCTCCGAACAGGCGATTCCCGCCATTGTGGAGCGTCTTGCGCAATGTGACGCCTGTCTGATCGGCTGCGGACTCGGGCGCAGCGCGGGAACCGCCGCAGTCGTGCAGGCTGTTTTGCACCATGCGCAATGCCCGGTCGTGGTGGACGCGGACGGCATAAATGTTCTTGCGGCGCATATAGATATACTGCGCGGCACTGCCTGTCCTGTGATTCTGACGCCACATGAGGGCGAGTTTGGCCGTCTGGGTGGCGATCGCTCTCTGCCCCGTCTGCGTGGCACCTGCCAGCTTCAGGCGCAAACCGGCGCAATTCTGCTGCGGAAGGGACCCCGGAGCTTGATCTGCGACGCAGAGCGCTGCTACATCAACCGCAGCGGAAACCCCGGCATGGCAACAGGGGGCAGTGGTGACGCCCTCTCCGGCCTGATCGTATCCCTTCTGGGGCAGGGGCTTCCCCCGCTGCGTGCTGCTGCGGCTGCTGCCTGGCTTCATGGTACAGCGGGTGACCTGTGCGCAAAGCGGATGGGAGAGTACGCCCTGCTGCCGACGGATCTCATCGAGGCCCTGCCACGACTATTGAAATAAGGATGTGATTGCTGTGCGACGGGGACTTGTCGTACTGCTGCTGAGTCTGAGCCTCCTTTGTGTGGGCTGTCAGACGGGAGACAGCACCATGCAAGAGGCGGTCGCGTTTCGCGCCGCTCTGGTGCAGGCCGATGGGGGCAGCTTCCGCGCGGAGGTAACAGCCGAATTCGACCAGCGCACCGAAACCTTCCTGCTCGACTGCGCGGGCAGCGTGGCGGATGCCACGCTGGAGCTGTGCGTGCTTGCGCCGGAAACAATTGCCGACATTCAGGCAAAGGTCACAGACAGCGGCGCAAGCATCGTTTTTGATGCTATGGCAGTCGATTTCGGTCTGCTGGCCAACGGGCAGGTCAGTCCTGTTGCAGCTCCGGCGCTGGTCTTTCATTGCTGGCATTCGGGTTATATCTCCGCGGCGGGCACCGAGGATGGGCTGCACCGGGTGAGCTATGAAGATTTTTTTGACGAAATGAGCCTGAATGTGGATACCTGGTTCGAAAATGGCATACCAATTTACGCCGAGGTGTGCTATAATGGAGCCAGAATTCTAAAGCTGACCCTGACTCATTTTACATTGCACTGACGGAGACTACCATGGATTATCTGAAACGAACCTGGGCAGATATCTCGCTTGACAATCTGTCCTATAACTATCAACAAATCCGCAGCCGGATTGCTTCCTCAGACTGCCGTTTTCTTGGCATCGTCAAGGCCGACGCCTACGGGCACGGCGCGGTGCCGGTCAGCCGCTATCTGACGGAGCTCGGCGCAGAATATCTCGCGGTATCCAATATTGAGGAGGCCGCCCAGCTTCGGCACGGCGGCATTCGCGGGCCGATTCTGATTCTGGGCTATACACCACCGAAATATGCCGAGGAGCTGACCAAAATGGGACTTCGGCAGGAGGTTCACAGCCTGGAGTATGCCTGCCAGCTCCAGTCGCAGTTGTCCGGGCTGCATCGGCGTCTGCGCGTACATATCAAGCTCGACACCGGCATGTCGCGGCTGGGTTTCTTCGCCTATGACCACGAGCAGACCATCGACGAGCTGAAGGAGATTGCGGCGATGGATGAGCTCATCATCGAGGGCATCTTCACCCATTTCCCCGTGGCAGACTCGATTGACGGCGCGGATGCTGCCTTTACCCGCACGCAGTTTGCGCGTTTCATGGCCATGCTGGATACTCTGCGCGCGGTTGGCATTAAGCCGCAGATTCGCCACTGCTGCAACAGCGGCGCCAGCATCCTCTATCCGGAGTATGCGCTGGATATGATCCGCCCCGGCATCCTGACCTATGGCGTTCTTCCCAGCAACGATCTGCGCGGCAGAATCGACCTCCGGCCGGTCATGCAGCTTCGCTCGACCATTTTCCAGATTCGCAACTTCGATCCGCTGATTACCGTCAGCTACGGCCGCACCTATACCACCCGCGACCCCTCGCGCATTGCCGTCGTCGGGATTGGCTATGCCGATGGACTTTATCGCAGCTTTTCCAGCAATATCTCCTTTCTCCTTCGCGGCAAGCGTGTGCCGCAGATCGGCCGCATCTGCATGGACATGTGTATGGTGGATGTCAGTCACGTTCCTGACGCGCAGGTCGGTGATGTGGTGACTGTTTTTGGCGAGGATGGCGGCGACAGCATCGATGTGGACAGCCTCTCCTGCCGCCTGAATACCATCCCCTATGAGATTCTCTGCGGCATCAACAAGCGCATCCCCCGCGTCTATCTGGATGGGGAAAATCAGACCGAAATTCTGCAATACATCGTCTGAGCCGGCATAGAATGAAGCGGAGTTCCGCTGCATATTTTTTGCTTCTGCGTGGAAGAATAAGGGTACCGCGGCTACATAGGAGGCGCGGAGACCAATGACGGAGCGTGAAGCAAATGGATACAAGCGTCAAAAGGGGCGACATTTTCTATGCAGATCTGAGCCCGGTTGTGGGCAGTGAGCAGGGTGGTACGCGGCCGGTGCTGATCGTGCAGAATGACACCGGAAACCGCCACTCCCCCACTGTCATCGCCGCCGCTATCACCAGCCAGACCAACAAGGCCAAGCTCCCGACACACATCGAGCTGGCTGCCAAAAGTGTCGGCCTGTCCAGGGATTCTGTTGTTCTGCTGGAGCAGATTCGCACCATTGACAAGCGTCGGCTGCGTGAGCATATGGGCAGACTGGATGCACAGATGATGAACCGCGTTGACAACGCGATTGCGGTCAGCTTCGGTCTGCCGCAGGCATAGCGCGGCACCCTCCTGCATAGACTGTGCGGGAGGGATTTGCTATGGAAGAAACCATTTATGAGGAGGGCACGGCCATCGGCATTCTGTCGGCGCAGGAGGATGGCCTGTTCTGGAAATTTAACGTACAAATTGAAAACAGGCCGGAACAAATCCGCCGCGTTTTCGTCCTGTCCGGATGGGAGTCGCAATATCTTGGCATCCCGGATGCCTCCGGTATGCTGACTGCGCGTCTGGCGCGGCGGCATCTGCCGCAGGGCGTCAGCGGTGCCGTTGCAACCGTCTGGCCGCGCTGCCCCTGGCGTCCCTGGCGTGGCGAGATCGGCGGTGTACCGGTTGCTGCCGCCTGGCTGCGCAGCGCGCCGGGCAGCCTGGAGCTGGCTCTGCCGCCGGAGAGCGCAGCGCGCTTCCCTGCCTGGGCAGCCTGGTTCCAAAGTGAGCCGCTGTTCGACACCACAATGGCAGTAATTGCGCTGGATCAACAGAGCAATTCGCCTCTGAGAGAGAAAGAAGGAGGAACCACAAATGAAACGAACGATGAAGTCTATTGTGCGCTTTCTGGCGCTTCTGCTGAGCCTGTGCTGTCTGCTGACCCTGCTGCCGACTCCGACGCTGGCGGCACAGGGGCAGCGGAAGCTGATTGCGCTGACCCTGGATGACGGCCCCGGCTACTATACCAGCCGCCTGCTTGATGGGCTGAAGGCCCGTGGCGTTCGCGTCACCTTTTTTGTTCTCGGCCAGTGCGCCGAGCTTTACCCCAACACGCTGCGCCGCGCCTTTGAAGAAGGGCATCAAATCGCGCAGCATACATACAATCATCCCACACTCTCCACGCAGAGCAATGAGCAGATCTCCTGGCAACTTGAGACGACCGACGCCATACTCAATCAAACTCTGGGGCTGAGCCGCAAATATCTGCTGCGCAATCCCTATGGCGATTCGAGTGACCGCGTCATGAGTCAGATTGGCCGCCCGTCCATTGTCTGGTCGGTCGATTCGGTTGACTGGCAATCCCTGAATTCCTATTCTGTGCGTGACACCATTGTCAACCAGGCCTTCGACGGCGCCATCGTTCTGGCGCATGATATTCACGCCACAACGATTGACGGCGTCCTCTGGGCTATTGATATTCTACAGGCGCAGGGCTATGAATTTGTGACGGTCAGTGAGCTGTATCGCCGCCGCGGTGTGACGCTGCGAAACGGGCAGCGCTACTATTCCTGCAAGCCCACCGGCACCGATACCGGCCGCGCACAGCAGCCAGGCATACAGACCGAGCCTGTCTATGGCGGCAACCGTGTGACGCTCTCCACGGCCTCCAGCGGCGCGACGCTGTACTATTCTCTCGATGGCACGCTGCCGCGCACCAAATATACCGGCCCGATTCTCGTTCCCGGCAGCGCAACGCTGCGCGCCTATGCCGCCTACGACATCAACGGCGACCGCAGTCCGGAGCTTTGCACTACCGTTTCAGGCCGAACGCTGAAGGATCCGCTGCTGTCCACGCAAGGCGACCGTATCTGCATTGAGAATCCCAATCCGGGAACGGATGTCCGCTACACCACGGATGGCACTGTGCCCACCGCATCGAGCAAATGCTACACAGCGCCAATTCCGGGCTACGATGGCGTGCTGACCTATGCCGTGATGGGCATGGGCGTGGGCACGCAGAGCCGCAGTATTTATGTGACGCACCGCGGGAATCTGTTCCGCGACGTTGCGCCCGGACAGTGGTACTTTGAGCCGGTTGACCGCGCCGTAGCGCTCAATCTGTTCCAGGGGCTTGGAAATCATGTTTTCGAGCCGAATGGCGCGCTGAGCCGCGCGATGTTCCTCACAGTGCTGCACCGGCTGCTTGGCTCGCCCGCCGCGCAGCGCGACACACGCTTTACGGATGTGCCGGCGAACTGCTGGTATAGCGAGGCTGTGGCCTGGGGCGCAGAAAACGGCATTGCACTTGGCTACGGGAACGGTCGTTTTCTGCCCGATCAGCCAATCACCCGCGAGGAAATGTGTACCATGCTTGACCGCGTTCTGACGCTGCTCCATTGCAGTGAGGAAAGCGCTGCGCTTTCCTTCCGGGATGCCGACCGCATTTCGCCCTGGGCGCGAGACGGCGTCGCGCGGGCCGTCGGACTGGGGCTGATCGTCGGCATGGACGACTGCAGCTTTGCGCCACGCAGCACCGCCACGCGTGCGCAGGCCTGCACGCTTCTGCTGCGCCTGTTTGATTTGCTGGATGTGCGCTGAACTGTTTCGGGGGGAAGCCAACCGCTTTCCCCCGTTTTTTCATAAAAAAATACTTGTTTTTCCGCGCGAAATCGCATATAGTATAGTCTGGAAGATTGGGTGTCTGCTCCCAATTCTGGGCAGGCTTCCCGACACATCAGTGATAGTCGCGCTGCGCAGCCCGGCTGTTACATGGCATTGCAGCGCGTTTGAGACGAATATACGAAGGAGAGAATCATGAAAAAGCTAAGTGTCTGTGTCCTGTTTGGTGGCATCTCCCCGGAGCACGAGGTTTCCCTGCGCTCCGCCGAATCGGTTTTGAACCACCTGGACAGGGACAAGTATAACATATTCCCTGTTGGCATCACAAAGAATGGCGCGTGGATTCTGTATGGCGGCAGCGACTACAGTCTGCTCCCCAGCGGGCTCTGGCAATCCTGCCCGGATAACCGCCCGGCAGCGCTCTCACCGGTGCGCGGTCAGGGTCTTCTGAGCTTCGAGGGCGACTGTGTCGTGCGTGAGCGGATTGACGTGGTGTTCCCTGTGCTCCACGGTGAAAACGGCGAAGATGGCTCCATCCAGGGCTTTCTGCAGCTTGCCGGGCTGCCCTGCGTCGGCCCGGGCGTGGCCGCCTCTGCCACCTGCATGGACAAAACCCTGACCAAGCTGATCTGCGATCAGGCAGGCATCCGCCAGGCGGCATGGCGGATGGTCACAGAACGCGACCTGCGCGTGGAGCTGGAAGCCACACTCGACGCTGTGGAGGCCTCCTTTTCCTATCCGGTCTTTGTCAAGCCCGCCGGAACCGGCTCCTCTGTGGGCGTGAATAAGGCCAAAAATCGAGATACACTGCGCGATGCGCTGCTCTTTGCTGCAAAATATGACCGGAAGATTCTCGTTGAGGAATTTATCAACGGCCATGAGGTTGAGGTCGCTGTGCTTGGCAACACTGCCCCCGCCGCCTCTGTGACTGGCGAGATCGATGCCGGGACGGAGTTCTATGACTACGATGCCAAGTATCTGTCTGACTGCGCCAGCCTGCATATTCCCGCCCGCATCTCCCCGCAGGTGGAGGAGCAGGTGCGCGAAACAGCCATCCGCGTCTATGAGGCCATGGGCTGCCGCGGTCTTTCGCGCGTCGATTTCTTTGTAACCTACGCCGACAATGAGGTGGTCTTCAACGAAATCAACACCATTCCCGGCTTCACCTCCATTTCCATGTACCCCAAGCTTTTTGCCGCCAGCGGCATCCCCTACAGTGAGCTGCTCGACGAGCTGATTCGCCTCGCGCTGGAGTGAGGTGAGACGCGCATGAAACGAGAGGTGCTGCTGACCATCGTCAGCAACCAGCAGATGCCGGGCGAGGCACCGGAAACAACCCGCCTGGTGACCGACGGTCTTTTGGAGGAGGACGGCGAAGCCATTGTCCTCTCCTACGCGGAGAGTGAGCTGACCGGCTTGCAGGGAACCACTACCAGCTTCCGTATTCTGCCGGAGGAAATCCTGCTCACGCGCTCCGGCGCGCTCAATTCGCAGATGTGCTTCCATCTCCACACGGAGCACCAGTCCCTCTACGACATGGGCTTTGGCGCGCTGCTGCTGCGCATCCGCACCGATCATCTGTCCAGCAATCTGACCCCGGAGGGCGGCACGCTGGAGGTCAGCTATACTATTACCATTGAGGATCAGGCCAGCGGCAGAGTCAGCTACCGGCTCACCGCCCGCCCCAAATAAGCAGACAAGGGGGGAGCCGGATGCGGCGTCGAACAGCACTGCAGCAGAGCAGCACCGAGGTCTGGAAAGCACAGTGGCAATCGCTTGTGCCGCCCGAGTGCCGCGACGTGCCGATCACGGTTGCGGGTGAAACCGTGATTGCTTATATCTGCGTCAATCAATTTGTTGTCATGCTTCAGGATGGCCTGCTGATGGAGGAGACCTTCTTCCCGGTGGCACACTTTTTTCAGCGGGCCGGCTATCATCTGGTGTGGCTCATGCGCTGCACGCAGGATATTCATAATGGCTATCTCAAGCCGCTCGACCGCAGCAGACGCAAATGGCTCTGGAAGCGCCCCACCACAAATTTTGGCCGCTGGACGTCGGACAACTATGGCGCAACCATTCTGCTCCAGCATGAGGAACTGCCGCCGTCCGGTGCGGTGGATTGCGCGCTGCCCCTGCTGCAACGGGTGACCTGGGCGGAAAGCGACGACGCCAGCCGGATGGTTCCCGGACGCACGCGCTTTCAAACGGTTCCCCTGCCCGCTACACCCCTTGAATTGCAAAAATGGCTCCAGGGCTGCGCGCTGCATCAGCTCCGCAACACAGACAAAAGGGACGGGACTGTCTGAAGGCAGTCCCGTCCTTTTATGTTGTCCGATTCCTAAAGCAGTGGGCCAGGATGGGTAAAGGAAAGCATCCTGCCATCCGGATGGGGAAAGCTGAGCCGCCAGCAAAGCAGTCCCAACGGCCCCGTCTGCCGCGCACCATATTTCCGGTCGCCGCGCAGCGGCCACCCGCGCGAGGCAAACTGCACGCGAATCTGATGCGTTCGCCCTGTGTAAAGCTGAATCCACACCAGCGCGTTACCGTCCGGGCGGCGCTCACAGAGCCGATAAGCCAGCCGCGCCGCCTTGACTCCGTTGCGCTGGCGCTGCACCACATAGGTCTTGTTGCGATTGCGGTCGTGAAACAGAAGATCGTGCAGCTCTCCCTGGGGCGGCTCCGGGCAGGATTCGCACAGCGCAAGATACTCCTTTTTAAAATCCTCAGCAAGCGCAGCAGAGAGAAACGCCGCCGCAGCCGCCGTCTTTGCAAAAACCATCAGGCCGGAAACCTCAAGATCCAGCCTGTGAACCGGATAAATCTGACGCGGTGCCAACAGATCATGCATACTCCGCTTTCCCGACGCATCGCGCGCAGCGCGAACACCGGCGGGCTTGATGCAGACCAGCAGCGCCGCATCCTCATATAGAATCATCACAGACTCCGACAAGGCCGCACACGCCCTTTCTATCAGTTTGTCATTTCTGCTGCCATCTATTATAGGAGAAGGCGCAGTAAAATGCAAGCCGCCTTCAAAAAATCGCAAAAATGAAATTTGTGAATTTTGCCCATGACAATTCAGGCTCAAAAATGATATAATGAATAAAAATCAGAAGAATTGAGGAGGAATGGAGCGTGACATTCGAGATTGGCGAGACCGTGCGCTATGGCACAGAGGGCATTTGCACCATAGAAGAAATACAGGATTTGAAAATTGGCGGGCAGCGCAAGCAATACTATGTGCTCAGACCCGTTTACCGCGAGGGCGCCACCGTTTTTGTCCCGGTTGACAACGCGCATCTCGTCGAGCGTATGAAGCGTCTTCTCACAGCAGATGAAATTCAACGGCTGCTGCTGGAGATCTCTCAGGAGTCACTGCTCTGGATCGAGGATGCGAATGAGCGCAAGGCTGCATACCAGAAAATTCTCATCGACGGCGACCGGCGCTCCATCCTACTGCTGATTCGCACGCTGTATCTGCGCCGTCAGCAGCTTCGCGCCGCCGGGCGTCAGCTCCGCAGCGCAGACGATCAGATTCTCCGAGAGGCTGAGAAGCTGCTCAATGACGAATTTGCCTTTGTGTTGCATCTTCCGCAAAATCAGGTACCGGAGTACATCCGCACACAAATCGAGCGCCACAATTGACAAGGCGCTGCTTTTCTGCTATGATAAAGCTACCAATCATACGGAGGAAATCTAGATGGAAAAAGTATTTACGACAAATGCCCCTGCTGCGATCGGCCCCTATTCTCAGGCGATGAAAACCACCCAGCTTGTCTACACCTCTGGCCAGATTCCCATTGATCCCGCCACCGGTGAGGTCGCCGGCGCAGACATAACCACGCAGACCGAGCAGGTCATGCAGAATCTTGCCGCTGTTCTGGAAGCAGCTGGCTCCGGCTTCGACCGCGCCGTCAAAACGCTCTGTTTCCTGACTGATATGGGCAATTTTGCCGCATTCAACAATGTTTATGCCAAATACTTCACCGGCAATCCCGCAAGAAGCTGCGTCGCAGTTTCTGCCCTGCCCAAGGGCGTCCTTGTCGAGGTCGAAGTAATCGCGGAAATCTAATCCCGGTATCAGCCTGAATTCACTACAGATCGGCACACAGCCCCCCTTTCACCAAGGGAGGCTGTGTTATTTAGACGTTTAGGCTGTACCGGAATGCGCGGAAGTGCCTGTCAAATATGAATTTGAAAATCACCGAATGCAAAACACCCGCTTCCCTGCATGAGCTGTCCATTCCGATCAAGCGCGTCAAAAGCAGCCGCAATGTCGTCGATAAGTGAAGCAGGAACGTTCAACGCATAATGACCGGGCAGAAGCTTTGCAACCTCATATTTCTGAACCCGTTTGACAGACTGGTTGAAAAGCCGCGGATCCGTGGTGGGATAGAAGGCATAAAGGCAACCCTTGTAAATCAGATCGCCGGTATAGAGATACTTTCTTTCCGTCTCATAGAAGCAGCAGTGCCCGGGAGAATGCCCCGGCGTGTGAAGCACCTGAATTTTTCGCCCGCCTAAATCCAGGCAATCTCCATCATGCAGGATTTGATGTGGCACGCCCCTGAAAACCTCATACGAAGCCAGATCAAAGTCCTGCGGGAAATCACACGGATACTTTGTAAGATTGCTCTTGACCATCGACAGCGGCATAGGAAAGCGAACGGACAGCCAATCCTTCTCCGCCTCATGTACAATCAAAATACCTGTGGCCGCCGATATGATCCCAGTGAACATGCGTCGTCACAACCATTAAAGGCAAGGAGCCCAGGGAATCCACAACCGCTTTGATGTTGGAGACGCCCAGCCCGGTGTCAATGAGTATCGCGCGCTCCCGACCGCACAGCAGATAGCAGTGCGTTTCTTCCCAGTGCTTATACTCGCTGATCACAAAGGTCTGCGAGTCAATGCTGGTAACTGTAAACCAATCAGACATACTGTGAGTATTTCCCCCTCAACAATCACGAAACAGACAGCTTCATAGCCAATAATCTAACCGGCGGTATTCCAGTCAATCATTTATTTTTCCTAGTACACAAAAAGAGACCTTTGTCTTCAAGACAAAGGTCTCTAAAGCTTGGCTCCCCCTGTTGGACTCGAACCAACGACCTGCGGATTAACAGTCCGTCGCTCTACCGACTGAGCTAAGGGGGAATATAAATGTTGGCGTTACCTATTTTCACAACCAGTCACCCGGTAACTATCGTCGGCGCA
>CAYXIN010000059.1:0-11020 GCA_964465395.1 uncultured Oscillospiraceae bacterium
ACTTGTGGACAGCGCGAAGGATGGTGACAACTTCCTTCTTGGTGGGCAGGGGGATGGGGCCGGAAACGGTCGCGCCGTTTCTCTTTGCGGACTCAACGATCTTCTCGGCGGTCGAGTCGATGAGCTGGTGATCATAAGCCTTGAGGCGAATTCTGATCATGGTGTTTGCCATTGTGTTGTTTCCTCCTTGAAACGTACTCAGTTTTCTCGTTGTCTTTCTGGGTACGGTCGAGGCATTTTCCTGTACACTTAACCGTGCGTATCACTCCGCGTCCATGAAAAATGGCCGACTTGTGCCGGCCGCGCTCATGCCGCAACGATATACGCCACGCACATTTTTGCCTCAGCCGCCCGATGACCGGACATACTCCGCAGAAGTTACCGTCCTTCGACGCAATCTCCTGCATCATCGCAGTGCGCAGAGTTCTCCCGAACACGCGCCCCTATATAGTAATACACTGAGCCGTGAATGTCAAGTCTTTTTTCATTGATTTTCATAATTTTTTCTGATTTTTTGTGAAAGACAGAGAAATATCGCGGCAGGGCGCCAATTCACACCCCGCCGCGAAAACAGCTTCGCAATTTATATCAGGAAACCCGCCGAAGCCAAAGCCATTCGCCTCCAATAAGCACCGCAAAGGCTCCGTCTTCCAGCTCCTCCAGGTTCACCTCAGGCAGAGCATCCTCTTCTCCCTCCGTAGACAGGCAGAGGGTGTTGCCTTCCAGCCGCCATTCGATTGCTGTGCTTTCTCCAAAGACGCTGCCCGTCTCCCCTGTTCCATCCTCCCGGAACAGGTAGTATGCCTTTCCAAAATCGGCGTCTTCGTCTGTAATGCTGCTGAAATAGGCGAGATCCGAGCGCTTCTGGTCAATCTCCCAGCGGCCAACCAGCAGTGCCTCCCTGCTCTGCGGCGCGGTCGATGCAGAGGGAATCTCACCCGTTGACTCCGGGAGCGGCTCTCCCCTGCTTACTACGCAGCCGCAGAGCAGCGCCACGCCGCAGCCCAGCAGCAGAAGCAGCGCCAGCAATTTCTTTGTCTCTTTCATTTTTTCACTTCCTCACAGTATTGAGCATATCCCATGCCCTGCCCAACATTATATCACGCCTGCACAAGCGGCGCAAGCATCATTCCAGTGGCCGCAGAAGGAGGCCACTGCGGTTATTTCGCATCCTCGTCCCCCCACCACTCCGGCTCTGTCTCGCCGTGCTCCAGATAGAGCTCCTCCGCGTCGAGCTGCGCCCGCATCAAAAGAAACCGCGCCCGCAACGGCTGCTTTGCCTCCAGCGCGCAAAGCGCCTGCGTGACCCGGTTAAACAGAAGAAGATACATGTTGCGGTACACATTCTGCTTCATTTCTGTCCTTCGCCTCCAAAACTTCATCTTTAGAAGTATATTATCAGGCTTATTCGATAAAATCAAGGTTGAACCCTCATCTTTAGAAATTTTGTGAGGCAAATACATGAAAATCTACTGGAATGGCCACTCCAAGAATATCATTGGCCCGCAGGTGCGCCGTCTGCGCCGTGCGCGCGGCTACACGCAAAGCGCGCTGGCCGCACAGATGCAGCTTCACGGCTTTGATGTCAGCGACCTGACCATTCTCCGCATTGAGAATGGCACGCGCTTTGTCCCGGACTATGAGGTTCGCGCGCTGGCGCGCATCCTGAACGTCAGCTACGAAACACTTCTGGACGCCGAGATCCCCGGCGAATCTCACGCTTGACAGCGTAGGCGTTTTTGATTATACTATATAAATGAATGAATATTTCCGGAGGATTCCAATCATGAACACCAGCTATTGTGACATCGGCATCATCGGCTGCGGTGAGGCCGGTATTTTTGCCGCCTATGAGCTTGCGCAGCGCAACCCGGAGCTGCGCATCACCGTCTGCGAGCAGGGTGCAGACATTTATAACCGCCACTGCCCGATTGTGGCCGGGAAGGTGCGCGAGTGCATCAACTGCAAAACCTGCGACACCATGTGCGGCTTTGGCGGCGCCGGAGCCTTCTCTGACGGCAAATTCAACTTCACCACGCAGTTTGGCGGCTGGCTGACCGACCTGATGCCCGATTCGCTGGTCATGGAGCTCATTGAGTATGTGGACAGCATCAACATGCGCTTCGGTGCCACGGAGCATCGCTATACCACCACCTCGCCCGCTGCACAGGCTCTTGAAAAGGAAGCGCTGAAATACGATCTGCATCTGCTTCAGGCAAGCTGCAAGCATCTGGGCACGGAAAAGAATCTCGTCGTGCTCACCAATCTTTATGAATATCTGCGCGACAAGGTAACCTTCCGCTTCCGCACACCCGTCCAGCACATTGAAAAAACAGAGGAAGGCTACGCCATGCTGCTTGCCGATGAGCGCATCGTCTGCCGTTACCTGATCGCCGGTCCCGGACGCAGCGGTGCAGAATGGTTCAGCAAGGAATGCAAGGCCATGGGACTGCGCCTGATTAACAATCAGGTGGATGTTGGCGTCCGCGTCGAGCTGCCCGCCAAGGTTTTTGAGCACATTACCGATGTGGTGTACGAAAGCAAGCTGGTTTACCGCACCAAGCAGTATGGCGACAGCGTCCGCACCTTCTGCATGAATCCCTATGGGCATGTCGTGACGGAGAATGTCGAGGGCATCAACACCGTCAACGGACACAGCTATTCCGACCCCAGCCTGCGCAGTGAGAACACCAATTTCGCCCTGCTTGTCTCCAACCGCTTCACAGAGCCCTTTGACGAGCCCTACCGCTACGGCAAGCATATTGCCTCGCTGAGCAACATGCTCGCCGGTGGTGTTCTGGTGCAGCGCTTTGGCGATCTGGTCAAGGGTACGCGCACCAATGAGCACCGTCTGCGTCAGAGCCATGTGAAGCCCACGCTTACCGCGGCCGTTCCCGGCGACCTGAGCCTGGCTCTGCCCAAGCGCCAGCTTGATGACATCATCGAGATGATCTATGCGCTGGATAAGATTGCCCCCGGCACCGCCAACTACGACACCCTGCTCTATGGCGCAGAGGTCAAGTTCTATTCCTCCCGTCTGGAGCTCAGCACTGAGCTGGAAACCCGTCTCCCCGGCTTCTTCGCGATGGGCGATGGCGCAGGCATCACCCGCGGCCTTGCGCAGGCCGGTGCCTCCGGCATCCGCATTGCCCGCGTGATTTCTGCGCGCGAGGCGGCAAAATAAGTTTCTGAGAGGATGCGCCCGCTGCGCATCCTCTTTTTTTCGTTTTCTTCGACAAATCCGGAAAAATGCATTGCGAATTCCACTATACTATTGTAAAATAGAGGAAGAACCATCCACCGCGCCGGTTCATATACTGGCTTGAGGTGGTTGAATGCTATTGACGATTCTCATCGCTGCGTTGGCAGCCGGCGGTATTTTTCTGGTGCTCTGGGCCGTGTTTGAGGCGCTGCTGACGCCCCTGCCGGAGCATACCTGCCACATCGTGCGCTTACAGGGCCCCGCTGCCACCGTAGAGCAGCACATCCGCACCTGCCTCTGGCTACGGGCGCGGCGCGGCATCCGCGGGCACTTCTATTTTGTGGACTGCGGTCTGGAGCCAGAGGCACAGCTCGCCGCCCAGCTCCTGCTGCATGAGCAGCCGGGCGCTGTTCTGTGCTCCGCCGCGCAGCTTATTGACTTTTTGGAACAGGAGAACGGAGAGATTGGATCAGGAGCTCATCAGCGGAACCATCGCCGCTGTGGTATTTGAAAACAGGGAGAATGGCTACGCCGTCATCCGGCTCGACAGTGAGGACGGCTCCATGGTTACCGTGGTAGGAATCATTCCTGCCCCGGTAGCCGGTGAGCGGCTCATCGTCACCGGGAAATGGGCCACACACAGCACCTACGGCCGCCAGTTTGAGGCCGAATTCCTCGAGCGTCTCCTGCCGGACAGCAGGCAGGAGATTCTTGCCTATCTCTCCTCGCGCGCCGTCCACGGCATCGGCCCGAAAACCGCCGAAAAAATCGTTGCGCAGTTTGGCACGCAGGCGCTTCAAATACTGGATGCCGCGCCCGAACGCCTGTGCGAAATTCCCGGCATCTCGCGCAAGAAGGCTCTGGAAATGGGCGCCTCCTTCCGCCGTCAGGTCGGCGTGCGCCGCCTGATCGAATTTTTGACCGCTTACCATATTCCGGCTGAGATCGCTGTGCGTCTTTATCGCGTCTATGGGGAGGAATCCTCCAACCAGATTCACACCAATCCCTACCTTCTGACCCGCCCGCAGTTTGGCGCCGCCTTCCACGCGGCCGATCTTCTGGCCCAGGAGCTGGGCTTCGGTGAGGATGATGCGCGCCGCATTGAGGCCGCCGTGATCTTTGAGCTGCGCCACAATCTGAATAACGGCCACAGCTTTCTGCCTCTGGACAAGCTGGCGCTGGCAACCGCCACCATGCTTGGACTGGAGGAGCAGCCTGTCCGCGAGGCCATCACGCGTCTGGACGAGCTGGAGGAACTCCATGTGGACGAAATTTCCCAACTGACCGCAGTTTACCTGCCAGAATATTATGAAGCGGAGACCGAGGTCTGCCAGCGCATTTTGCAAATGACTGCCGCCCCTGCCACGCCCCTTCCGGACGCGCCGCGTGTGCTGCGCGGCATTGAGGCGGCCAAGGGGCTGCAATACGCTGCGCTGCAAAAGGACGCCATCCGCATCGCCGCCGAGGAGCGCCTGCTGCTGCTCACCGGTGGCCCCGGCACCGGCAAAACCACCACACTGGCCGGCATCCTTGCTCTTTTTGATCTGCTCCATCGCCGCACCCTTCTGGCTGCGCCCACCGGCCGCGCGGCCAAGCGCCTGTCGGAGCTGACCGGCCGCGATGCGGCCACCATTCACCGTCTGCTGGAGGCGCAGATTTCTCCCGAAACCGGCGAGATGTTCTTCCAGCGCAACGAGGACGAGCCGCTTGCCTGCGATGCGCTGATTGTGGATGAGATGTCCATGGTTGATCTGCTTCTGATGCACAGTCTCCTGCGGGCCGTACCCGCAGAGGCCACCGTCATTCTGGTTGGCGACCCCGACCAGCTTCCGAGTGTCGGCGCAGGCAATCTTTTTTCCGACCTGATCCGCAGCGGCGTCGTGCACACGCTGTGCCTGACAGAGATTTTCCGCCAGGCGCAGGAAAGCCTGATTGTCATGAATGCACACGCCGTGAATCACGGCGAGCTGCCGGTGCTCAACGCCACCGACCGCGATTTCTTCTTTATGAAGCGCCGCAGCCCTGAGGCCGTTGTGCAGACCATCACTGCCCTTTGCACCACCCGCCTGCCGCAGAACATGGGCATTCCCTCTGCGGAAATTCAGGTTATCAGCCCCACCCGAAAGGGTGAGACCGGCACCGTTCAGCTAAACCGCGCGCTGCAAGCTGCGCTGAACCCGCCCTCCCCTGCCAAAAAAGAGAAATTCTGCGGCGAAAACTGCTTCCGCGAGGGCGATCGGGTGATGCAAATCCGCAATAATTATGATATACTATGGAAGAAAACCGACGGCTCCGGTGCCGGAACCGGAATTTTTAACGGCGATATCGGCTCGATTGTACAGATCGACAATGCCGCCGGACAGCTTCTCATTCGCTTTGATGACCGCGAGGTGCTTTATGACGCCGACATGCTGCCGGAGCTGGAGCTGGCCTATGCAATCACGGCGCACAAGAGCCAGGGCAGCGAGTACCGCGCCGTCGTTTTCGTTCCCTTTGCCGGTGCACCGATGCTGCTGACGCGCGGCGTGCTCTACACCGCCATCACCCGCGCCCGGGAGCTGCTGGTGCTTGTCGGCAATGAGGAGGTCGTTGTGCAGATGACCGCCAACAATCGCAGAAACAAGCGCTACAGCGGTCTGCGTCACCGCCTGCTTGCAGCACAATGTGGGCGCTGAGCTGGCTGCTCGACCTGCTTTACCCGCCGAAGTGCGTTTTCTGTCGGCGGCTTCTGGCCGAGCGCGAAACCGATCTGTGCGGCGCGTGCCAAACGGAGCTGCCCGTGCTGCTGGACAGCCTGAAGCGCGGCTCCTCCTTCTGCCGCTGCTGGTCTGTCTATCCCTATGAGGGACAGATTGCGGCCTCTCTGCGCCGCTACAAATTCAGCGGCATGTCTCATTATGCTGACGCCTACGGACGTCGTCTGGCTATGCTTCTGCTGCGCAATCAGGTTGCGTTCGATCTGCTCACCTGGGTGCCCGTCAGCGCCCGGCGCAAGCGGCAGCGCGGCTATGACCAGAGTCAGCTTTTGGCGCAGGCCACCGCGCGGGCGCTCGGCGTTCCCTGCGTGCGCACGCTGCGGAAGATTTCGGACAACCGGCCGCAGTCCCAGCAGCGCTCTGCGGCGGCGCGGGAGGGTAATGTGCGCGGCGTCTACTGCGTCACAGACCCGGCTCTGGTTGCCGGGAAGCGCATTTTGCTCATTGATGATCTGATTACCACCGGCGCAACCCTCAACGAATGCAGTCTGACGCTCCACGCCGCCGGTGCCGCGCAGATTGAGGCGGCTACCCTTGCCGCGACTGTGCAGCACACCTGCACAGACAGCGTGTGAAACACATCCTCGCTTTTCCCGGATACCAAATGAAACAGTGGGTGACAATATGCTTTTATTCTCACGGGACCTGGGCATTGACCTGGGTACCTCCAACGTTTTGATCTATGCCGCAGGCAAGGGCATTGTCCTGCGTGAACCCTCCGTCATTGCTCTGGACAAGAACA
Organism: uncultured Oscillospiraceae bacterium; assembly: GCA_964465395.1. Lineage (GTDB taxonomy): Bacteria > Bacillota > Clostridia > Oscillospirales > Oscillospiraceae > JAZOXB01. Next base: position 6,701 of record CAYXIN010000059.1, read on the forward strand.
CCGGCAAGGTGCTTCAGGTCGGTGCCGCCGCGCGGAATATGCTGGGGCGAACCCCCGGCAACGTGGTGGCGATTCATCCGCTGCGCGACGGCGTAATCTCTGACTATGAGCTCACCGCCCGTATGCTGACCGAGCTGATCCGACGCGTGATTCGTCACGCGGTCATCAAGCCCCGCATGATCGTCAGTGTCCCCAGCGGCATCACGGAGGTCGAGGAGCGCGCCGTGATTCAGGCCGCTATGGAGGCCGGTGCACGGCGCGTCTATCTCATTGAGGAGCCGCTTGCCGCTGCGCTGGGCGCGCAGCTCAGCATCAACGCGCCGGAGGGCCGCATGATTGTGGATATCGGCGGCGGCACAACGGACATCGGCGTGCTGACCATGAACGGCATTGCCCATTCCTCCTCCCTCAAGGTTGCCGGGCAGACCTTTGACGCCGCCATTATGAAATATATCCGCAAGCACTACGGCCTTCTGATCGGCGCAAACACCGCCGAAGAGCTGAAGCTGACCATTGGCTGCGTTCTTCCCCGACCAGAGTCGCTTCACATGACTGTGAAGGGCCGCGATCTGAAAACAGGCCTTGCCAAGACCGTCGAGGTGCATTCCGAGGAGCTGGTGGATGTGCTTCGCCGCCCCGCCCGCCAAATCACCGATCAGGTGCTTGACGTGCTGGAGCAGAGCAGCCCTGAGCTGGTGGCTGACATTGCAAAGAACGGTATCGTGCTCACCGGCGGCGGCAGCCAGCTCTGGGGTATGACCCAACTCCTCCAGGATCGAACCGAAATGCGCTGTATGCTGGCTGACGATGCCGACTCCTGCGTCGCCTACGGCTGCGGCAAGAGCCTCGGCTGGATGAATCATATGCAGGAGGGGCCCATCAACATCGCCCGCAACCGGCTGCTGAAGGAATAAGCCCGGTCAACCAGGGATCAACAGAATAAGGAGGATGCTTATGGACAACAAAAAGGATTCCCGTTCCCATATCCTGGATGAGCGCTGGGATGCAGAGCGGGCCGTGCGGGAAAAGCGCGCACAGGTCGGCAGCCCCTTGCCCCAGTCTGCGCCGCAGCGGGCTGCTTCCGCCCCGCGCACACCGGAAAGACGCCGCCCTGCACCGGCTGCAAAGCAGCCTGCGCGTCCTCCGCTCCGTCGCGGCGCCCTGCTGCTTGTGCTGCTGGCCGCTGTCGTGCTGGTGATCATTCTGGTTGTCAGCCTCGCCTCCCGCTCGCAGTCCGAGCCACCGGCGGAGCTTGAGCCCTTCGGCCCGACCTATCCGCTGGTCTACATCGCGGAGGATCTGGTCGAGCAGGCTGATCTGCTGGCCGCCGGTTATGATTATGATGCCGCCATTGCGTGCCTGCTGAGCTTTGGCGATGGCTGGCAGGAGCAGGAGCTGCTCACACAGGCCAAGGCCAGATATGAGGCGGAAAAAGCCGCTCTGGTGCGCTGGGCAGACACCACCACCATCCCTCACATTTATTTTCAATCCCTGATTGTGGATTGCGCCCGCGCCTTTGACGGCGATTCCAATGCGGACAGCTACAATCAGGATATGCTGACCATTTCTGAATTTGAGGCCATTCTGCAAGCGCTCTATGACCGCGGCTATGTCCTTGTGCGTCTGCATGATCTTGCGCAGCGCGGCACAAACGAGGCCGGTGAGAGCGTCTATGTGCAGGGTGACATTTACCTGCCCGAGGGCAAGACGCCGCTGGTTCTCTCGCAGGATGATGTAAACTATTATGATTATATGGTCGATGGCAACCGCGATGGCACGCCGGACGCGCAGGGCGATGGCTTTGCCTGCCAGCTTGTCCTGACGGACGAGGGCGTCACAAGCCGCTATATCGACGCGGAGGGGCAGGAGCTCTACGGTGATTATGACCTGGTGCCGATTCTGGAGCGCTTCATTCAGGCGCATCCCGACTTCTCCTATCGCGGCGCGCGCGGCGTTCTGGCCGTCACCGGCTATGAGGGCGTTCTGGGCTATGACACCACCGCCGCCGACCGCGAGGCGCTGGGCGAGGAGGCCTACCAGCAGCAGGTGCAGCAGGCAACGCAGCTTGCCACCTTCCTGCGTGAGCAGGGCTGGGAATTTGCCAGCCACAGCTATAATCATGCCGCCTATGGCTACAACGAGGTCAACACCGTTCTGGCCGATCTGGAGCGCTGGGAGACGGAGGTTGCCCCGATCGTTGGGGAAACTGATGTTCTTTTCTACCCCTTCGGCATCGATATTGCCGGGCAGGAGGACTACTCCGGCGCAAAATACGAGGCAATGTATGCCAAGGGCTTCCGCTTCTTCTGCGGCACGGACTCCGATACCTACTGGGCGCAGATTCGCGACAGCTATGTCCGCCAGGATCGCAGAGCAATCAACGGCTACTACATGTACTGGTGGCCGGAGCTGCTGGATGATCTCTTTGACGCCAGGAGCATTCTGGATCCCGCCCGTCCGGAGGTGCCGAAAAATAACTGACGCAGCACGCAGGAGGTTGCCACATGCAGATCATCCGCCCCTCATATTATGCCGCCTTTCGCTGCCAGGCAGCCCATTGCCCGGATAATTGCTGCCAGGGCTGGGAGGTTGAGCTGGACGCACAGACCGCTACACGTTACCTGCATCTGCCCGATGCCCTAGGCGATACGCTGCGGGCAGCCATACGCCGCGAGCAGGATCGCTTCTGGCTGGAAAACCACAACGACCGCTGCCCCATGCTGCGTCCGGACGGCCTTTGCCGCATTCAGGCCACGCTGGGAGAAGCCGCGCTGAGCGAGGTTTGCCGGGCCTATCCGCGTATCCGCCAGGACTATGGCAACTTTGTGGAGCTTTGCCTTGAGATGAGCTGCCCGGAGGCCGCCCGCCTGATTCTGGAGCGCGACGAATGGACGCTGGAACGGGAGCAGCTCCCCGATGCCGGGGACTGCGCCGACTATGACGCCGATTGTATGCAGCTTCTTCAGGCCACGCGTCCGGCGGCCTTTTCCCTGCTGCGTGACACGCGCTACAGCGTCCCGCAGCGCCTGACGTTGCTGCTGCTTTATGGCTACCATGTGCAGGCGCAGCTTGATGGCGCAGCCGGGAGCGATTTTGCCCCTCCCTCCGCGCTGGCTGCCGCGCAGAAGCTGGCCAGTGCCGGAGATTGCGCCGCACTTTTTTCCTTCTATCATTCTCTGGAGCGGCTCAACGATTCCTGGGAGGCGTTGCTCTGCGCCGGGCCACAGCCCGCGCCGCACTGGGATGCCATGCTCTGCCGCTTTGCGCAGTACGGCGTTTACCGCTATTATTATCAGGCTGTCTCCGACTATGATCTGTCCAGCCGCATCAAAATGCTCGTAGCCGGCTGCATTCTGACGGCCTACATGCGCCGCGATCTTCCCCTGGCTTCCCTTCTCCAGTCCTACGCAAAGGAGATTGAAAACAGCGCCGACAATATTGACGCCCTGCTTGACGCCGCCTGTACCGAACGCAGCCTCACCGACCGGAATCTTCTGGGTCTGCTGCACACCTGAAAAACAGAGCCAGCCCATGCGCGTGGGCTGGCTTTCCTGTTGTCTGTCTGCAAAACGGCAAAAACCGGGCTGCACATTTTGTGCAGCCCGGTTGATTTTTGGATAAACAGCGATCTTAGAAGATGCCCTGCTCCATCATAGCGGTAGCAACCTTCTTGAAGCCTGCAATATTGGCACCGGCGACCAGGTCGTAGCCCAGGCCGTACTCCTCGGCAGCCTCCATGGACATGGCATGGATAACCTTCATGATGCCCTTGAGCTTCTCGTCAACCTCTTCCGCAGTCCAGACCAGACGCTCGGAGTTCTGGCTCATTTCCAGACCGGAAACAGCAACGCCGCCAGCGTTAACAGCCTTGGAAGGTGCAACGATCATGTGCTTCTGTGCGCGCAGGAACTCGAGCGCGTCGTTGGTGGTGGGCATGTTGGCAACCTCGATGTAGTACTTGACACCAGAAGCAGCGATCTTCTCAGCGGACTCCATGCGCACGTCGTTCTGGGTTGCGGCGGGCATGTAGACATCGACGTCCTTGACGCCCCAGCACTTTGCACCGGGAACGAACTCGACACCATACTTGTCAGCATAGGGCTTGCAGTGCATCGGATCCTTTGCACGCATCTCGAGGATGTAGTTCAGCTTCTCGCCGGTGACGCCGTCGGGATCATGGATGTAGCCGTCGGGACCTGCGAAGTAGGTGACCTTTGCGCCCAGCTCAGCAGCCTTCTTCATGATGCCCCAGCCCACGTTGCCGTAGCCGGAGATCGCCAGGCGCTTGCCCTCGATGGTATCATTCTCGTGCTTCAGGAC
>CAYXIN010000060.1:0-10680 GCA_964465395.1 uncultured Oscillospiraceae bacterium
CGGTGCCGGGCTGCAAAACAGCGAATTCGAGGTTGATGACCTCGCCCACCGCAGCGGCGTCCACCGCGGCGAAGGCCAGCGTCACCTTGCCATCGGCTGCGGTGCAGTTGTCAGCCAGGGAAAGGTCAGCATCTTCGGACCATGCACTGCCGGCTACCGCGTCAACGTAGCTCAGGCGCTCTGCGTCGTAGGACACGACCAGAACACCGTCAGTTACGAGGTCGGCAGCCTCCGCATTGACGGAGATAACCACTCTCTCATCGACCAGCGCGGTCTCGGGACCGGTCAGGCTGAGGGCGTCATTCTCCGCTGCGAATGCAACCACGCCGGTGCAGGAAATGACCAGCGCAAGTGCAAACAGGCAAACGATCCATTTCGTCAGTTTTCTCATGTTCTTCCTCCTTATGAAATGGTTTTGAATGGTGCTCCGCATCCGCGGAGCGGGGGAAGGTTCGTGAAATGACGGGTGGCTCTCCTTCATATTCACAATGCCTATTTTATTATACAGCATTTTACTCAAACGTCAAGTTTTTCTTCCCCTGCCGCAGCGCATGAAGTTGCACAAAAACCACTCATAAAAGACGTCAAAAATTCAGCTTTTTGCGTCACCACTGCGTTCTTCCGCCCGTTTTAATACGCAGATATATCGTTACGCGTCTCGCCTGTGCGGTTATTTTTCATTTCGCCCAATAGCAGATTGTTGCAGAAAATTTTTTGCAGGATTTTCGACGCATTCCTGCACGGCCGAGTGAAAATAATTCAGAAATATTCTTTCACGTTTCTTTTCTGCGGGCAGAAAAAAGCCGATTGCATCGTGTGCAATCGGCTTCGTTATTTTCTCAGGCTTTATCCCGCTTCCCGCTGCGCAGCGCGCGGTCGAAAAACAGAATGTAGACGACAAGCAGCAGCGTGCAGGTGGTGATGAAGCAGTCTGCCACGTTGAAAACCGGGAAATCGATGAAATCCAGGCAGATCATATCCGTGACGCTGCCCGAAACGGCGCGGTCAATGGCGTTACCGAGGCCACCGCCGACGATCCCCGCCAGGCAGAGCAGCTCAAAGCGGTCGGTGATCCAGCGCTTGCGAATGGCCCAGATCAGCCCCAGCAGGAACAGCGCCATAATGAGCAGAAAGAGCCAGCGACAGCCGGCAAGCAGCCCCCAGGCTGAGCCGGTATTTTTAATATGTGTGAAATGGAAGAAGCCGGGGATTGCCTCGGCATAGTTCCCGGCCAGGCCGGGCTCCGGAAAGGCGCGCACGGTCAGCCACTTGGTCCACTGATCCAGACCGACAATGGCCGCCGCGATGAGCGCCATGATTGCATAGAACATCGATTGCTTCAACCTGCCTTCCGCCGGTAAGCTGCGCGCGGCGCGCTCACCTGAATTTCTGACTCTCCGCGACGGCCAGCGCGTCGCAGCGGTTGTTCGTCGCATTGCTGGCATGTCCCTTGACCCAGTTCCAGGTGACGGCGTGATAGTCCAGCAGGGGCAGAAGCTGCTCCCAGAGATCGACATTCAGCGCGGGCTTCTTATCCGCCTTCACCCAGCCCTTTGCGCGCCAGGCATAGACCCAGCGCCTGCTCACCGCGTCGCAGACATATTTGGAATCGGTATAGAGCGCGACCGCGCAGGGCTCGCGCAGCGCGCGCAGCGCCGAAATCACCGCCAGCAGCTCCATGCGGTTGTTTGTGGTGTGCGCCTCGCCGCCGGAAAGCTCCTTCTCCCGGCCGTTCCACTCCAGAATCGCGCCCCAGCCGCCAGGCCCGGGGTTGCCGGAGCAGGCGCCGTCGGTATAGATGGTCACCGTTTTGATAGAATCACCTCAGTTTTGTTACTCATCCAGCTTCAGGACGGCCATGAATGCCTCGCTGGGCACGGAGACTGTGCCGAAGGTGCGCATTCGCTTCTTGCCCTCCTTCTGCTTCTCGAGCAGCTTCTTCTTGCGCGTGATGTCGCCGCCATAGCACTTGGCCAGCACATCCTTGCGCAGCGCCTTGATCGTCTCGCGGGCGATGATCTTGCCGCCGATGGCCGCCTGAATCGGAATCTCGAACATCTGGCGCGGAATATTCTCCTTGAGCTTCTCGCAGATGCGCCGCGCGCGGGCATAAGCATTGTCGGCAAAGAGGATGAAGGACAGCGCATCCACAATTTCGCCATTGAGCAGGATATCCAGCTTGACCAGCCGGGAGGGGCGGTAGCCATCGAGCTCATAGTCCAGCGAGCCATAGCCGCGCGTGCGGCTCTTGAGCGCGTCGAAGAAATCGTAGATGATCTCGTTCAGGGGCATGAAATAATGCAGCTCCACGCGGCCCTCGTCGAGGTACTTCATGTCGCGGAATTCGCCGCGCCGCTGCTGGCACAGCTCCATGATATTGCCGACATAATCCGGCGGCGTGAGGATGCTGGCCCGGACAAAGGGCTCCTCGCACAACTGGATATCAGCCGGGTCGGGATAGTTCAGGGGGGTATAGACCTCGACCATCTCGCCGTTGGTTTTGGTCACATGGTAGACCACGTTCGGCGCGGTGGTGATGAGATCGAGATTATACTCGCGCTCCAGGCGCTCCATGATGATCTCCATATGCAGCAGGCCGAGGAAGCCGCAGCGGAAGCCGAAGCCCAGCGCGATGGAGCTCTCCTGGGTGAAGTCCATGGAGGCGTCGTTGAGCTTGAGCTTCTCAAGCGCGTCGCGCAGGTCACCATACTTGCTGCCGTCGGCGGGGTAGACACCCGAATAGACCATCGGCTGCACACTCTGGTAGCCGGGCAGCGCCGAGGCGCAGGGGCGGGCCGCCTCTGTGATGGTGTCGCCCACGCGCGTGTCGGCCACGGTCTTGATGGAGGCGGTCAGGTAGCCGACCTCGCCCGCGCCCAGCGCATCGGTGGGCGTCATGCCCGTGGGGTGGAGGGTGCCGACCTCCACGACCTTATAGGTCGCGCCTGTGGCCATCATGCGGATGTCCATGCCGGGGCGGAGCACGCCGTTTTTGACGCGCAGATAAACGATGACGCCACGATAGGAGTCATACTGACTGTCAAAAATCAATGCCTGCACCGGCGCCTCGCGGTCGCCCTGCGGCGCGGGCACGCCATGCACCACCGCCTCCAGGACGGCGTGGATATTCAGGCCGCTTTTGGCGGAAATCTCCGGCGCATCCAGCGCGGGCAGGCCGATGACATCCTCGATCTCGCGCTTGACCTCCTGCGGGCGGGCGGCGGGCAGATCGATCTTGTTGATGACCGGCAGCACCTCAAGCCCGGCGTCAATGGCCAGGTAGGTGTTGGCCAGCGTCTGCGCCTCGATGCCCTGGGAGGCATCGACCACCAGCAGCGCGCCCTCGCAGGCCGCCAGGGAGCGGGAGACCTCATAGTTGAAGTCCACATGACCCGGCGTGTCGATCAGGTTGAGGGTATAGGTCTGGCCGTCGTCGGCGGTATAGCTGAGCTTGACGGCGCGCGCCTTGATGGTGATGCCGCGCTCGCGCTCAAGCTCCATGGAGTCCAGAATCTGGCTCTCCATCTCGCGCTTGTCGATGGTGTTGCAGGCCTCCAGCAGACGGTCGGCCAGGGTGGACTTGCCGTGGTCAATATGCGCCACGATGGAGAAATTTCGAATTTTGTTCAGGTCGGTCATGGAAGCACCTCGCCAATGATGGGTTATTTCACAAATTTGTCGATGGCCTCACAGAGGTCGAGGATCGCGGTGTCGTCGCCATCCTCCACGGCATCGACGATGCAATGCTGGATATGGTCCTGCAAAATGACCTTGCCGGTGCTGCTGAGCGCACCGCGCACCGCCGCAAGCTGGACAAGCACCTCGGCGCAGTCCACATCCTCCTCAACCATGCGCCGCACCTTCTCCAGATGGCCGATGGCGCGCGCGAGACGATTGATGACAAGCTTTTTATGCTCGTGGCTGTGGGTATGCGCATGGTCATGGGGCTGCTCGTGGTGGTGGGTGTGGGGTGAGAGCTCATTCTGATGCATCGTTGTTCCTCCCGGAGGCAATGGATATTATAATATAGTATAGCATATTTTTTCCGCCTTGAAAAGACAGCAGGCGGCGTTTTTTCCGTCCGCGCTCAAAAAAAGGCCGGTGCGCAGGCACCGGCCGGGGCAGTTGCGGAGGGATGGGGCCGCTCAGCGCTTCTTGGCCAGCGGCGTGGAGCGCTCCTGCAACTCCTGCAGGGCGACAATGATGCGGTTGGACAGCAGCCAGCCGCGCTCGGTCAGGCGCCAGCGGCCATCGACAAGGTCAGTCAGCCCCCTGTCGCGCAGCCGCTCCAGCGGCGGCTCCAGGTCGCAGAAGGGCATGAGGTAGTTGCGCTCATATTCTTCGGCGGCGATGCCCTGACTGGTGCGCAGGCGCAGCATGAGGTACTCCCCTGCCCGGTCGCGCAGGGGCAGCGTCTCGCACTCGGAGAGAATCTGCCCGCACTGGTCGATGCCGCTGATATAGCCCTCCAGATCGCGCACGATGGTGAAGCGCTTGCCCGCAAAATCGGAGGCCGCCGTCGGGCCGAAGCCCAGATATTCCCCGCCCGTCCAGTATTTCAGGTTATGCCGGGAGGCATAGCCGCGCCGGGCGAAGTTGGAGATCTCATAATGCTCATAGCCAAAATCCCGCAGAATCTCGCAGGCAGCCAGGTACATCTCCGCCTGCGTGTCGTCATCCGGCAGGCCCGCGCAGTCCTGATAGCTCCACAGGGGGGTATTCTCCTCCACCTTCAGGCCATAGCAGGAGATATGCTCCGGCTTCATCCGGGCGATGTGCTCCACCGTTGCGCGCCACGCGCTGAGGGTCTGATTCGGCAGGCCATACATCAAATCCAGCGAGATGTTGGCAAAGCCCGCCTGCCGCGCGCGCTCCATGGCCTGCTTCGCCTGCTCAAAATTATGGGGGCGGCCCAGCTTCTTGAGCATCTCGTCGCTGTCGGACTGCACGCCGAGGGAAATGCGGTTAAAGCCCGCGCGCAGCAGCCGGTGCAGCTCCTTGCGCGTGACGGAATCCGGGTTGGCCTCCAGGGTGATCTCGACCTCCGGACTCATGCGGAAGCGGTGCTGCACCTCGTCGAGAATGCGCTCCAGATTTTGTGCGCCGAAGAAGCTCGGCGTGCCGCCGCCAAAATAGACCGTGTCCACGACATAGCCCGTCGCAAGGCAGGCAGACTCATGAATGTGGTCGGCCAGAGCGCGCAGATAGCGGTCGGTCGTGCGACCGTCGCGGCTGCCGCCGATGGAATAGAAATCGCAGTATTCGCACTTGCTCTTGCAGAAGGGAATGTGGATATAGATGCCCAGGCGTCTGGGCTCCACATTTTTACGCGTCAGAAAAATCGCCATGGCTCAGCACCCGCATTTCTCGCGCAGGAAGGCGCGGAAGGCCTCCGGCTGGGCGAGGCCGCTTTTCTCCACAAAGAACCAGCGGCTCTTGCCGCAGCGCAGCAGGTAGCTGTGCTCTATTTCCTCAATTTTCTCGATGGAGGAATAGCCGCAGTCCAGCTCACTGCCCGTCTCCCGGACGGTCTGGACGAAGGTCAGATCATAGAATTCGCAGGTCAGATGCAGCGCGTTGACGCCATACTGATCCTGAAGCTGACGCTGCCACTTTTTCATGGCAGCCTTCTGGCCGAAGAAGTTGGCATAGACGATATACGCGCCCAGCAGCAGCTCCACCACCAGGAAGAGCAGATTCCCGGCGCTCGGCGCCAGCACACACTGCCAGACGGTGAAGCCCAGCAGCACCAGCAGGATCCCGGCGCAGGCCCAGAGCAGCCATTGCCCGCCTTTCCCGCGCGCGGCGCGCGTGGCCTCAAGCTGAAGCTCCGCGGTCAGGTCGGTATGGGTCACAAAATGCGGCGCGGGGGCCGCCTCAGGCGTCGCCCCGACGGGCGCGTCGATGGATTCGGATTCATGCATGGCAGAAACTTCCTTTCATGGGGATCAAAGATGGCAGACGGCAGAGTGGGGCGCAGGCCCGCTCTGCCGTCTGGTGAAAACGCTGTCTGTGCTGCGGGCCTCAGGCGCGCTCAAGCGGCATGGACATGCAGCGCGGGCCGCCGCGTCCGCGCGAAAGCTCCCCACTGGGGATGCGCAGAACATGGACGCCCTCATCCTCGAGCAGGCGGTTGGTCACATAGTTGCGATCATAGGCGATGATGGTGCCGGGGCGGATGCACAGGGCATTGGAGCCGTCGTTCCACTGCTCTCTCTGGGAGGCGATATGGTCGCCGCCGCCGCAGCGCAGCAGCTTCATCTGCTCCACCTGCTGAGTCTGAGCCAGAATCTGCTCCACCGGCTGCTCCAGCCGACACACGCGCAGCCGTTCCTGGCTGCCCGGCGTGATCTCGAAAATCTGGAGCGAATCGAGAATGCAGGGATGGATGAGGAATTTGTCACGATCGACCTGGGTAAGCACCGTGTCCAGGTGCATGAAGGCGCGGCGGCTGGGAATATCGAAGGCCAGCACGCGGCGGATGGTGGTCGCTTCATCGGCAAAGATATGCCGCGCCAGCAGCTCAATGGCCTCCGGCATGGTGCGCTGGGAGATGCCGACGGCGATGGTGTCGGCGCTGAGGTTGAGGATGTCGCCGCCCTCGAGGGAGAAGGGATCCTCCGGCGAATAGTAGAAGGGCACGCGGCCGGCATAGTCGGGATGGTAGTGCAGGATGAAGTCACCATAGATCGTCTCGCGGTTGCGTGTGGCCGAATACATATGATGCACCGAGGCGCCATGCCCGATGGTGGCAAAGGGGTCGCGCGTGAAGTAGAGGTTCGGAATCGGGTCAAGAACGAAGTGCGTCTTGTCGCTGCGCAGGTCGGTCAGGCTCATCGTCTCGCCGCAGTCCAGCTCATCATAGCGCACGCCGGTCATGGTGCGGATGACCATCTGCTCCGTCGTCGGGATGGCCATCAGCAGCTCCATCAGCGCGTCGCAATAGCTGTACGCGACGGGGCCGCTGCGATAGATGAAATCGCGGGCAAACTGCTCGCGCAGGCCGCTGTGCGCGTCGAGCGCCTCAGCGGTAAGGCGGGAGAGATAGACAACCTCGACACCATTGCTGCGCAGCGTGTCAGCAAAGGCGTCATGCTCCTGCTGCGCGCTGGCAAGATAGGGAATGTCATCAAACAGCAGACGCTCCAGCGAGCCGGGCACAAGCTGCTCCAGCTCATTGCCGGGGCGGTGCAGCAGGACGCGCTTCAAGGGAGCGATTTCACTTCGTACCTGAATGGCCATTTTGTAGCCTCCTAAACAGTCTCGTTGGGCTCACCGGGATGAGCGCTGCGCGCGACGGGCTGCCTGCCCGCTGCAACGCATAAACAGAATGAAACCAGTATACTATAAAATTCCGCACAGTGCAACAATTATTGGACTTTTTTTCTCAATTATTTGATGAAATGAATAAAATTCTGCAATATTATAAACAATTCACATGAATATTCTAAGTGGCGCTTTAGATTCGAAAAACACCTTGACAGAAAATGCTGCGGCTGCTATAATCATTTTTGCGACACAGGTGTCGCAAAAAACAGAGAGGAGATACAAAATGAACTCATTGGACAAAAAATGGAAGGAATTCCTGTTTGCGGCCAACAGCTTCGGCCCGAACCTGCTGTTTGTGCTCATCGGCGCTTATCTGACCGACGCGATGAACCCCGTTGGCCTGACCGCCAACCTCGAAAGCTGGAGTCTGAGCGGCTACGCGCTGGTAGTACCGGCCATGTTCGGCCTGACCTGGGCGCTGGCCAAGCTCTTTGACGGCCTGGTGGATATTCCGCTGGCACACCTGACCGATCAGATCCGCACCCGCTGGGGACGTCGCCGCCCGATGTTCCTGCTCTCGCTGGTGCCGCTGGCCCTGAGCTATGCGCTGGTCTGGACTCCTCTGCAATGGCGCGAAAGCAGCGCGCTCAACACCGTCTGGATCGGCCTGATGCTGCTGCTGTTCTACGCCTCCTTTACCCTTTCGCAGATCACCTTTTTCGGCAGCTCCACCAGCGTCTGCTGCGACGAAGCGCAGCGCACGCGCGTGGGCAGCTACAAATCCTTCTTCGACACCATCGGCTACTGCCTCGTTTACGCGCTGCTGCCGATCTTCATCAGCAAGGGCATCAACATCCGGACGCTTGCGCTGTGCCTCTCGCCGCTGCTGCTGACGCTGCTGATTCCCCTCTTTCTCATCAAGGAAGGCGAAAAGTATGGCCAGGGCCGCGACTATCTGACCGAGGCGCGCGTCCCCTTCGGCATCAGCCTGCGCACGACGCTGCGCAACCGGCTGTTCCTGCGCTGGCTGATTCCGAACGCCTGCGCCTATTTTGGCCTGAATATGTTTCTGGCTGCGCAGAACACGCTGATCTCCGGCGTGATGAATCTGGACGCGGGCTACGCAGCGGTGATGAACACCTACGCCTTCGCGCCGGTGCCGCTGATGCTCTTTGTTTATTACCGCCTGATTCGCAAAAAGGGACTGCGCTTTGCCTACCGCCTGGCGCTGGGCAGCTTCTCCATTGCGATTCTGAATTTCTGCCTCGGCAGCGAATATTTCTTCCCCCACAGCATGGTGCCGCGCATCATCATCGGCTGCGTTGGCGGTGTGCTCGGCAGCTTTGGCATCGGTGCCTTCTTCGCCACGCCCTACATGGTTCCCTCGCAGATTGCCGCGATGGAATTCCGCACCACCGGTAAAGATCACACGGCCATGTACTTCGCAATTCAGGCTCTGACCACCGCGGCCGTGGCCGCCGTGGCCACCGGGCTGGTTTATGAGCCGCTCAAAAATCTGGTCGCGCCCAAGGTCATCGACGGTGTGCAGATTGCCGGCGAGAGCTGGAAACTTGGCGTTTCACTGGTGCCGGCCATTGTTTGCTGCATGTGCGTGCTCGGCTGCATCATCGCGCGCAAAATGCCCACCAGCTATTCCGAGGCAACCGTCGGAAAGGAAATGCAGCGCCTTGCAAAAAGCGGCAGAAAATGATATAATCTCAGCAGCTCCCCGCGCCGCCGGATTCTCTTTCCCGGCGGCGCGGAGCATATGAACGAACCGAACGGGGAGGCTGCATAATGGGAACCAAGGGTGATCTTTCGCGCAGACGCATTCTCGACTGCGCACGGGCGCTGTTTGCCCAGAAGGGCTACAGCACCGTGACCATGACCGACCTCTGCGCGGCAACCGAGCTCTCGCGCGGCGGTCTTTACCGCCACTTTTCCTCCACGGAGGCAATCTTTATTGCGCTTCTGGAGCAGGAGCAGGCCGACGCCTACGCCGCTCTGGAGCGCGCGCGCGCCAACGGTGTGCCGCCGCGCCAGATGCTTGACACCTTCCTGCGTTCACGGCTGGAGCGCCTGTGCAATCCGGATGGGCATTTTGACAGCGCCATCGCGGAATTTGCCGCCAACAGCGAGGCCGGGCGCACGCTGCTGATTCGCCGGGCGAAGGCATCCATCCATATTGTTTCCGAAATGCTGCGGCTGGGTGTGGCCGACGGCTCGCTGCACTGCGCCGACACGAACGCAACCGCCGCGCACATCATCTGGCTGCTGGAGGGCATGTCCAAGCATCTGGCGCTGCTGCCGATCAGCCCGTCCGAGGCTGCGGCACAATACCGCCTGCTCACCGCCATGCTGGATCTCTGATTTCGGAAGGCTGGCGCGCTCCGGCGCGGCGATTGGGCAGGGTGCCGTTTCCAGCGCGCAGCATAACAAAAAGGTCGTGTATCACAGAGGATACACGACCTTTTTACTGCTTTCCGGTGCCATTTTACTTGGCGTATTCAACCGCCTTCGTCTCGCGGATGACATTGACCTTGATCTGGCCGGGATATTCCAGCTCGGACTCGATCTTCTTGGCCAGCTCACGCGCCAGGAGCACCATGTTATCCTCGGAAACCTCCTCGGGCTTGACCATGATGCGCACCTCGCGACCGGCCTGAATTGCATAGGATTTCGCGACACCGGGGTAAGTGCCGGTCAGCTCCTCAAGCTTCTCCAGACGGCGGATATAATTCTCGACGTTCTCACGGCGCGCGCCGGGACGGGCTGCGGAAATCGCATCGGCCGCCTGCACCAGACAGGCAATCACCGTGCGCGGCTCAACATCGTTGTGGTGCGCCTCAATCGCATGGATGACATCGGGCGACTCGTTATACTTGCGGGCCAGATCCACGCCAAGCTGGACATGGCTGCCCTCCATCTCGTGGTCAACCGACTTGCCCAGGTCATGCAGCAGACCGGCACGCTTGGCCACCGTAACATCCACCCCCAGCTCACTGGCCAGCAGGCCGGCAATATGCGCAACCTCGATGGAGTGGTTGAGCACATTCTGGCCATAGGAGGTGCGGTATTTCTGACGGCCCAGCAGCTTGATGAGCTCCGGGTGGAGATTGTTGATGCCTGTCTCGAAGGTGGCGCGCTCACCCTCCTGCTTGATGACGCGGTCAACCTCCCGGCGGGATTTCTCGACCAGGTCTTCGATGCGGGTGGGATGGATGCGGCCATCGGCAATGAGCTTCTCCAGCGCCAGCCGCGCAACCTCACGGCGCACGGGGTCGAAGGAAGAGACGGTGATGGCCTCGGGCGTGTCGTCGATGATGAGATCGACACCGGTGATGGCCTCGAGCGTGCGGATATTGCGACCCTCGCGGCCGATGATGCGGCCCTTCATCTCGTCATTGGGCA
>CAYXIN010000061.1:0-10627 GCA_964465395.1 uncultured Oscillospiraceae bacterium
AACCCACGCCCACAGCTTGGAAGGCTGTTGTACTAGCCGTTATACTACACCCGCGTGAACAGGCTCAGCATCAGCCCTAAAATAGTACCACAGACAAGGCAGAATGTCAAGTCTGATTTTCCTCTTTTTTATTTTTTCTTTCACGCACGCAGCGCGCAAATGATGCCGCCGGACGGCAGGAGCCGACTGGCACAAAGGTGCCGTCGGCTCCTGCCTGTTCTCATTATGCGCTGCGCACGCACAGCGCGCCGTCCTCCACTTCGATACGAAGCGTCTTCCCCGGCAGAATGTCCCCGCTCACAATGCGCCGCGCCACCAGCGTTTCCACCGTGTGCTGCAAATAACGGCGCAGAGGGCGCGCGCCATATTGCGGATCATAGGCAGCATCAATAATAAATTCCTTTGCCTGTTCCGTCACCTCACAGAACAGTTGCTTCTCGGCCAGACGATGATTCAGCGCCGCAAGCTGCAAATCAATGATATGCACCATATTCTCACGCGTCAGCGGCTTATAGAATACAATTTCATCAAGCCTGTTCAGAAATTCCGGACGGAAAGAGCGCTTGAGCAGCGTTTCCGTCTGCGCACGGGCCTCCGGAGAGATTGTGCCGTCTGCACCGATGCCGTTAAGCAGATATTCCGAGCCCAGATTGCTTGTAAGAATCAGGATGCTGTTCTTGAAATCCACTGTGCGTCCCTGCGAATCAGTAATGCGCCCATCGTCCAGAACCTGAAGCAGCACGTTGAACACGTCCGGATGTGCCTTTTCCACCTCGTCAAAGAGCACCACGCAATAGGGTCTGCGTCGAACCGCCTCAGTAAGCTGGCCGCCCTCGTCGTATCCAACATAGCCGGGAGGCGCACCAATCAGTCTCGAGACGGCATGCTTCTCCATATACTCGCTCATGTCAATGCGCACCAGATTCTTCTCATCGTCAAAGAGCGTCTCGGCCAGGGCCTTGGCAAGCTCTGTCTTGCCAACACCGGTGGGGCCAAGGAACAGGAAGGAGCCCAGCGGACGATCCGGATCCTGAATTCCCGCACGACTGCGGAGAATCGCCTCGGCAACCGCCTCCACTGCCTCATCCTGTCCAATCACGCGCTTATGCAGCGCCGCATCCAGGTGCAGCAGCTTCTCGCGCTCGCCCTCCATCAGACGCGCCACCGGTATCCCTGTCCAGCGCTCGACAATGCGGGCGATTTCCTCCTCTGTCACCTTGTCGCGCAGGAGGTTGCTCTGCTTTGCATTCTGCGCAAGCTGCTCCTCGTGTGCAAGCTGCTTCTTTAACTCCAGCAGCTCGCCATATTTCAGGCGTGCCGCCTTTTCCAGATCATAGGCCTGCTCAGCGCGCTCGATCTCGGCACCCTTCTGCTCAATCTGCTCACGAAGCTGCTGCACCTTACCAATAGCATTTTTCTCGTTTTCCCACTGGGTCTTCATCGCATTGAACTGCTCGCGCTGTTCGGCCAGTTCACGCCGCAGCTCGCGCAGACGCCCCTGTGACAGCTCGTCCGTCTCATTTTTGAGTGCGGCCTCCTCAATCTCCATCTGAATAATCCAGCGGCGGATCACATCCAGTTCCGTCGGCATGGAATCCATCTCCGTCCGAATCAGCGCGCAGGCTTCATCGATCAGGTCAATGGCCTTATCCGGCAAAAAGCGGTCGGTAATATAGCGATCCGAGAGGGTTGCAGCCGCAATAATTGCCGGATCCGTGATTTTGACACCATGAAAGACCTCATAGCGCTCCTCCAGGCCGCGGAGGATTGCAATGGTATCTTCAACCGTCGGCTCGCTGACCAGAACCGTCTGGAATCGGCGCTCCAGAGCCGGATCCTTCTCAATATAGCGGCGGTATTCATCCAGCGTTGTTGCGCCGATGCAGTGCAGCTCACCGCGCGCCAGCATTGGCTTGAGCAGATTGCCTGCATCCATGCTGCCTTCGGTTTTTCCCGCGCCAACAATCGTATGCAGCTCATCAATGAAAAGCAGCACCCGTCCCTCGGATGCCCTGACCTCATTCAGAACAGCCTTCAGACGCTCCTCAAATTCGCCGCGGTACTTTGCGCCCGCGATCAGGGCGCCCATATCCAGCGAAATAATGGTTTTGTCCTGCAAGGACTTTGGCACATCGCCGCGGACAATCCGCTGGGCAAGCCCCTCTGCAATTGCCGTCTTGCCCACGCCCGGCTCACCGATCAGAACCGGATTGTTCTTCGTCTTACGTGAAAGAATGCGAATGACATTTCGTATCTCATCATCGCGGCCAATCACCGGGTCGGTTTTCTGCTCTCTGGCCTTTCGAACCAGATCCGTCCCATATTTCTCCAGCGCCTCGTAGGTGGCCTCCGGGTTGTCGGTCGTGACGCGGCTCGCGCCGCGAACGCTTTGCAGCGCGCGCAGGCAATCCTCCTGGCGGATTTGATACTCCCGCAAAATGGGGGAGACTGTCTCGTCAGCCGTCTCCAGCATGGCCAGGAACAGATGCTCCACCGAGACATAGTCATCGCGCATAGACTGCGCACTGCGCTCAGCGGCGCCAATCAGGCGCTCAATTCCTCTGGAAATATAAAGCTGATCCGCAGAGCGTCCGGAGCCTGTGACACGGGGAAGTCGCTCCACGGCGGCGCGTACTGCCGCCTCCAGGCTTTCAACGCTGATCTCCATCTTCTTCAGCAGTTGCGGAATCAGCCCGCTCTCCTGCTCCAGAAGCGCGCGGAGCAGATGAAGCTGCTCAAGCTGCTGGTTCTGCTGTTCCAGGGCCAACTCCTGCGCTGCGCGGATTGCTTCGAGTGATTTCTGTGTATATTGATTGGTATTCATTGTTCGGTTCTCCTTTCCGGCGGATGCGAACCTCCGCTTTTTAGCACTCTCATTAGTAGAGTGCTAATCTTTTTTCTTCATGATACCACCACGCGAAAAAAAGTCAAGAGGATAAAAGAAAAACTTTTTGTGAACATTCAGGTCGCCTCAAGCAGATCATAGACCTGCTTACAGATCATTACCGCCACCGGGAGCAGAATCATCCCGAAAATCCCAAACAGGCGGTAGCCGGCATAAATCGCCACCAGTGTCAGCAGCGGATGCAGCCCCATCTGCCGTCCAATCACGCGCGGCTCAAGCACGCTGCGTGTCAGCGAGGCAAGCAGATAGAGCAGCAGAAGCTTCAGCCCAAACGCCGTCTGCCCGGAGAGCAGCGACAGCGCGCTCCAGGGGAGCAGAACCGTTCCGATGCCAAAGACCGGCAGCAAATCGACCAGGGCGATGCCCAGCCCAAGCAGCAGCGCCCCTTCCACGCGCAGGAAGATCAGCCCCAGCGTCACCAGCGCGCAGGTAATCAGGCAAAGGCGCAGCTCTGCCCGCGCATAGGCGCCCAGCGCATGGCGCAGTTTGCGCAGCATTGCGCTCGCCCGCGTCTGCCAGGGCTCCGGCAGCAGACGACGCAGCCGCTCACGCAGCGCAGGCAGCTCAATAGAGCAAAGATAACCGGACAGCAACCCCGTCAGCAGAAACAGCAGCAGCTCCGGCAGCGCAGCCACCATCCCGGTTGCTGCATTCAGCAGCCAGCCGGAGGCGGTTTCCAGCAGCAGCGTTCCGCCCCCAAAGAGCTTTTCCACCCACTGCTGCGATGCGGCCGCCACGCCATCCGGCAGCTCTGCCGTCAGGCTCAGCAGCCATTGACGCAGGCGCGCGGTTGGCTCCTTTAAGGTCTGTGCAAGCGTCGGCAGCCAGTTCACCAGGCGCTCCGTCTGGGCAAACAGCGCGCGTCCCAGCAGCCACAGCAGCGTCCCCAGAAGCGCAAACAGAAGGCTCAGGCAGAGAATGGAGGCCAGCGAACGCGGCAGACGCACGCGCCTGGTCAGGGCAAGAACAAGCGGCTCTGCCAGCCGCGCCAGGCCATAGCCCAGCAGGAAGGGCAGCCCAATCGGCAGAAGGTACTTCGCCGTCAGCCACACCGCAAGCAGACTGGCCGCGCCATAGAGCAAAAGCTTCCAGAATTTTTTCATCGCAGCGTCCCTTTCGGCTTGCATTTTATGCAGGCTCGTGTTAGAATTTGTTCTGTTGAAGCAGGCATTTTTCAACGCCAACGCTCCCTGCTCTACATTTTACCCAATCCGGAGCAGATATACCGCCCTGCTTATGCAAAAACCACCTGAGACTGCGAGGTGCGCTGCGCTGCAAGCTGAATATGACACTTTAACATTAAGCCCGGACTATCGCTTTGTCCGCGTTGTCTCCCCGGAGGGCGTGTTCTATGACCTGATCTGCAAATGGCGCGTCCGCGAACACATTTTCCGCCTGCGCCAGCGTTATCCGGATGCGCAGACCATACGCCGTGCCTTCGTCCCTCCCTGTGTTTGCAGAGACTTCACCGCACTTGAGGGGCCGGAAGCTTTCGCTGCGGCTGTCTGGCGTGGCGGCTCGGCCATGCTCTTTCCCCTGACGCCGATGGATCAGCGTCTTCTTGCGTCCCATACCGCAGAAAAGCCCGTTACAAGGTAAATCCCTGTAACGGGCTTTGCTTGTTATTCCGCCGTCTCCCGCTGCATGATTCGCACCGGGTAAGTACCCGTCCCATCTCCGACAGTCAATCGGTACTGCTGCGCCAGATACTGCCAGGTGCGGTGATCGACTGCACCATTTTCCGGCAAACCGGCAAGCCGCTGGAACCACAGCAGCGCCGACTGTGTCTGCGCATCCAGCACACCGCTGCTTTGCAGCCGCGGTGCATCCGGATAGTATTGCCGTAAGGCCAGCAGCATGGCTTGAATCAGAAGCAGGTGGACATTATCCGACCCCGGCCCAAGCACCTGCTGTGGCTGCAAGACAATTTGAAGCGGCGCAGCCCTCCCCTGCTCCTGGGCGGCGCGGCGAAAGGCCGTCCGTATGGCCTCCCAGCTTTTCAAATCCACCACGCCTGTGGTTGGCAGTCCATTTTCGCGCTGAAAGCGCAGCACCGCGCGGCGCGTATCCTCTCCAAAATGGCCATCCCGCGCCAGTGGCATATCGCGGTAGATTTCCCGGAGCATCTGCTGCAAATCCGCAATGGGCATCGGCTCCGTTGTCGGTGTCAAGATCATCTGCCACCCACTCCCTTCTAATAGTCCGAATCCCCAAGGCGCAGCGGGCTGCCGGGATACTGACCGGAGAAGCGCTCCGGTACACGCACCAGCGCGGACGAACGGTCGTAGAGCGCGCTCCATGTCATCGGCCCGACGATTCCGTCCGGCGTCAGTCCGGCAAAGCGCTGGAAGGCCACCACAGCCGCGCGCGTCAAGGGGCCGAAGATGCCATCCTCCTCAATCGGCGCAATGGCATCAATATACTCGGAAAGCACACGCAGCATAAACTGAAGCTGCCGCACCTTCTGCCCTCTGGCACCGGATTGCAGATTCTCCGGTGTCTGCCAGTCCACAGCATAAAAGGTCTGTCCCTCGGAATCCAGCTCTGCCAGCGCATTGACGCCGACATAAAGCCGCACCAGACGATACCAGGTTGCCTTCCCCACAACGCCATCGACCTGTAGGTCAAAAATACGCTGGAAGCCCCGGATGCTCTGCTCTGTCTCCGGCCCAAGGATTCCATCCGCGTCGCTCACGCGCGGAATGGAGGGATAATTGCGCGAAATCCGGTTGAGCATCACCTGCACGCGTACCACATTGGGTCCACGATCCCCACGCCGCAGGGGTGTGCCCGGATAAGATGGCGTGTAGCCCCGAACCGGCGCGTCGTTCACAACCTCAATCCGGTCGCCATAGTAACTGCGCAGAATCTGAAGCGTGTTCTGTCCCTGCTGCGCCATGGCCTGCGACCCCCACTGGCTCAGCCCCTCACAGGTCACGGTTGTTCCGTTGCAGAATTTCGCCGCCAGTGGCTCAACGAAGCCCTGTC
This sequence comes from uncultured Oscillospiraceae bacterium, assembly GCA_964465395.1. Classification (GTDB taxonomy): domain Bacteria; phylum Bacillota; class Clostridia; order Oscillospirales; family Oscillospiraceae; genus JAZOXB01. The sequence continues at coordinate 5,894 of CAYXIN010000061.1, forward strand.
TGCGGATATAATCGTTAAAAATCTGATCGACGATGCGCGATATGCTGTCAAAATAGTTGCGCCCGTTGATAAACTTCTGATCGATTGCTGTAGAGGCCGTGATCTCAAAGCTGTAGCCCTGGCTGCGGTAAAACTCGGTGTAGACGCGGTTGAGTGCAAAGGAGATAATAGCCAGAATATTGGCACGCAGCGCGCTCTCCTCCCATGTGGGATAGATCTCGCTGGAGGCTACATTTTTTACATAATCTGAAAAGGATACGGTCACATCGGCCGCGCTGCTGGCAGGCGCCCCGAGGTGCACCGTGATCCACTCCGGAACGTAAGGCGTAACGGTAATCATCGGTGCCCCCTACAATGGCTGCGGCGTGATCCGGAATACTTCGGTCAGATTCCAGACCGGCGGCCGTTCCTCCAGTGGAATGAGCTGCAACTCCTGCCGCGAGGTCACACCGGAAAAAATCTGAACATTTTCTACCAGAATTCGCTCGTAGTCCGGATGATCGGCGGTAAGATTGACAAGCGCAAAGGGCTGCGCCGTACCCGCGCTCTGGCTCTCCCCTTCCTCCGGTGCATCCAGGTGAATGGAAGCAATCAGCCCATCCTCATCCGTAATCCGCATTGCCAGCAGGCGCTCCCCCTGTGGCGCTGCCTGCGTGACCGCAATCGTCACCCCCTGGACAGGCAGTTGTGCCGCCGAGGTGAAGGTATGAACGGTTAGTGTTCCGCTTTTTGGCATAAAGCACCTCCTCTGGCATAGTTTATGCGCTCTGGCGCCGGGAGGTGTCTGTATTCAGAGGAACTTCTTCATTTGTTCAATGTTTGCCTGCTCCGTTTTCAGCAGGCGCTCTGACAGCGCGGAAACCTCCGGCGCAAGCTGCTCTGCCCGATGGAGCTTGTGCAGGCTCTTCATCATCCCGCGTGTGTTTCCCAGAAGCGTCATCTGCGCAATGGCTCCCACCGGATCACGGCTCAGACGCGCGCGCATCCGCGCGCTCCAGCCACTCATCTGGCGCAGCATCGCTGCCGGCTGCGTGGGCATCCGGCCTCGCTCATGCAGCAGGTGATCCGCCTGCGCGTGCATACTTTGATATTCCCGCTGCTGGCTCTCCAGCGCCGCAAGCAGCTCCCTGTCGCATGTTTCCTGCTTCACCGCCTCAATTCCGCAGATTCCCATCTGCGTTGCCTTGCAGATGGACTGAAGCATTGAAATATCCTGCATTTTTCGTCACCTCAGAGCTAGGATGCCCCGTAAAGGGTAAAATATACAAAAAATCGGCAGGAAGAATTGACAATCTGTACACGGAGGACTATAATACTGGTATCTGAAAACCTTGTAAAGGAGTCTGCGCAATGCATCATACCATGACAATTGCCGGTGTGACCCGAGATCTGCCGATCTGCAAGGTCACCGACGACCTCTATATTGGCGCCTTTGTAATTTTTGGTGACGTTGAACTGACGGTGGCAACCGCCCGCGCCCTGCTGGAGAAGGCGCCGGAATATGACTATCTGATTTCTGCCGAGGCCAAGGGTATTCCGCTGGTCTATGAGATGGCCCGTCAGAGCGGCCGTAATCAGTACTTCCTGGCCCGCAAATCCCCGAAACTCTATATGTCCGGTGTTTTTGACGTGACTGTCAACTCCATCACCACCGCGAAGGAGCAGCATCTTTATCTCGACACGGCAGACGCCGAGCAGATGCGCGGCAAACGCATTCTGATTGTCGATGACGTCATTTCTACCGGCGAGTCCCTCGCCGCCATTGAGAAGCTCGTTGAGGCTGCCGGCGGTATCATCTGCGGCCGCATGGCGATTCTGGCTGAGGGAGATGCACAGAACCGCGAGGACATCATCTATCTGGAAAAGCTGCCTGTCTTCCACGCAGACGGTACCATCCGGGAGTAACGCCAATTATATGCTTTCAGCGCCGCCGGTTTTCGACCGGCGGCGCTGTCTGTGTTCTGTCTCAGTTCTGCTTCTGGTTGCTGCTCTGGCTCTGCGATCTGTTCTGGTTCTGGTTTTGATTCTGGTTCTGATTGCTGCTCTGATTTTGGTTTCTATTCTGATTGCGGTTTTCCATTGCGTTTCCGTCCTCCAGATATAATATTGCGGCTCTCTCCGCTTCTCTAGCTTACCCGCTTTGGCCTTATTTATCCCTGGATTTAAAAATCATCCCCGCCAGCCAGCCAAAAATGACCGCAGCCGTGATGCCGCCGGAGGCCGCAGTCAGTCCGCCAGTCAACACACCCAGCAGTCCCTTCTCCTGCACCGCCTCGCGGACTCCCTTCGCCAGCAAATGGCCGAAGCCGGTCAGCGGCACGCTTGCCCCCGCGCCTGCAAAATCCACAAGCTTCTGGTATAGCCCAAGCCCTCCCAGCACAACACCGGCAACAACATAGGACACCAGAATTCTCGCCGGTGTCAGATGTGTCTTGTCAATCAGGATTTGCCCCAGAAGGCAGAACAGTCCACCAACCACAAAAGCCTTCAAGTAGTCCACGCTTCACTCTCCCTCCGCGCAAATGCTGACCGCATGGCAAACGGCCGGAATGGATTCGCCCTGCTGCACGGACAGCGGCGACAGGAGTGCGCCGGTTCCGCAAAACAGCAGTCTTCGCAGCTTTCCCTGCTCCATGCGGCGCAGCAGACTTGCGCAAAGCACGCTGGCACTGCATCCGCAGCCGGAGCCGCCGCAGTGTACATCCTGCTGCTCCAGGTCAAAAATCATCGTTCCACAATCCTGATAGCGCGCGCCAAGATGAATCCCCTCACGTTCCATCAGATCACGCACAATCTGACTGCCCAGCTTTCCCAGATCGCCGGTCACAATGCAGTCATAATCCTCCGGCCCGATTCCAAAATCGTCAAAGTGCGCACGCAGGGTTTTCATCGCCGCCGGTGCCATCGCTGCGCCCATACTATTGGCGTCCCGAATACCGGCATCCTGAATCACGCCTATTGTGGCGCGGCTAAGGCATGGCCCCCGACCGGCGCGCCCAAGCAGCACCGCCCCGGCCCCGGTCACAGTCCACTGCGCCGTTGGCGTTCGCTGGCCGCCATAGCCAAGCGGAAAACGATACTGCCGCTCCGACGAGGCAAAGTGCGACGAGGTCATCGCTAGCGCCCGACGGCTGTAGCCTCCATCCACCGCCATGCCCGCCAGAAGAAGTCCCTCAGCCATTGTCGAGCAGGCGCCATAAAGCCCAAGGGTCGGGATTCCGCGGTTGCGCATCGAAAAGCTGGAGCCAATACACTGATTCAGCAGATCACCCAGAAATACAGCATCGAGCTCCTTCTCCGACAGGTCGGCCTTCCGAAGCGCAATCTCCAATGCAAGCTCCTGCATTTGCGTTTCGGACTTTTCCCAGCTTTTCTGGCCAAAACGTGTATCCTCTGACACAAGATCGAAGCTGTTGCGCAGAGGCCCCTGCCCCTCCTTTTTGCCAACAACAGAGGAGAAGGCCAGAATAACGGGCTTGTTGCGAAATTCCAGACTTTGCCTGCCGCGATGTGCTGCTTCCATTGCATACCCTCCTGCGTTTTCCTGCGGGTAGTATGCGCAGAAATGCGAAAAACATCCCCTTCCCAAGCTTTCCGTCCATGAAAAAAGACACAGATTTTTTCCGGAAGGAATTGCATTTTTATTCCCCCGCTGCTATACTATTATTATATTCTGATTTATGGAGGGTTATCTATGCAAGCGTTCAAAAAGTATATCGCAGAATTCATTGGCACCTTCGTTCTCGTTCTTTTTGCCTGCGGCACGGCTGCGATGCTTGGCTGTGACGCCAGCGGCAGCGGCTATCTGCTCACTGCGCTGGCCTTCGGACTTGTCATCGTCGCCATGGCCTACTCCATCGGCAACATTTCCGGCTGCCATATTAACCCCGCCGTTTCACTTGCCATGCTGATTCAGGGCAAGCTCAGCGTACGCGATTTCTTTGCTTATGTCATTTCTCAGTGCCTCGGCGCAATCGGCGGCGCCGCTGTTTTGCTGGCTCTTGCCGGGAAAGACTCTGGCCTTGGCGCCAACGCGCTCTACAACGGCAGCATTGGTCTCTCCCTCCTGGTGGAGGTCATTCTGACCTTTGTATTCGTCCTTGCGATTCTCGGCGTCACCTCCAAAAAAGAGTATAACGCCGTCTCCGGGCTGGTCATTGCTCTGAGTCTGACGCTGGTACATATTCTTGGCATTTCCTTTACCGGCACCTCGGTCAACCCCGCCCGCAGCCTTGGCCCCGCGCTGCTGCTTGGCGGTGACGCCCTGAAAAATGTCTGGGTATTTCTTGTTGCACCACTGGTCGGTGCTGCATTGGCAGCGCTCGTCTACCGCTTCCTCGATCCCAAAAAACCGCGCAGCAAAAAATAAGCCCCGAAAAACGGCGCCGCAGCGCACAGTGGCCTGTTTCGTCACAGGGTCAAGCCCTGGAAGGACATTCTCTATGCCCACTCGCTCTCGCAACCCATAAACGGCTTAATATACTCCTTATGAGCAATCAATGGAAAAAGGCAGACTGGCTGTTCATCGCGGAGTGCGGCGGCAGGTTGTACCCCCCGATAGCATATTCATAAGGGCGATGACCATAACGGCCATCGCCCGATTTTTGCAGATAAAAACACCTGAAGCAATAAACTTCAGGTGTTTTGGCACGCCCGGCGCGATTCGAACGCGCGGCCTTTCGCTTAGGAGTAGCCCCGATATGACATCGGGAAGTGACATCTAATGCTAAAAAA
>CAYXIN010000062.1:0-10265 GCA_964465395.1 uncultured Oscillospiraceae bacterium
CGAACATACCGTCCAGGTAGTGATCCCAGTGGCCGGAGATTTTGTAGAGGTCGCTCTTGGCCATCAGGGGGGTCTTGGTCAGCAGATAGCCGCGCTTCTGCTCCTCGTCCTCAATCCAGCGCTGCAAAAGCTGAATGACGCGCGCACCCTTGGGCAGCAGAATCGGCAAGCCCTGGCCGATGACATCTACCGTGGTGAAGTATTCCAGCTCGCGGCCGATCTTGTTGTGGTCGCGCTTGCGGGCCTCCTCCTGCTGGCGCAGGTAGTCCTCCAGCTCCTCCTTGCTGGGGAAGGCCACGCCATAGATGCGCTGGAGCATCTTGCGCTTGGAGTCGCCGCGCCAGTAGGCGCCGCAGCACTGCGTCAGGCGGAAGCCGTTGTGCTTGATGCGGCCCGTGTGATCCAGATGGGGGCCTGCGCAGAGGTCGGTGAATTCGCCCTGGGTGTAGAAGGAAATGACAGCATCCTCCGGCAGATCGCGGATCAGCTCGACCTTATAGGGCTCCTCCCGCTCCTGCATGTAGGCGATGGCCTCCTCGCGGGGCTTCTCGCTGCGCTCGAGGCGCAGGCGCTCCTTGCAGATTTTTTTCATCTCGGCTTCGATGGCGTCCAGATGCTCCCGCGTAAAGGAGAAGTCGCAGTCGAAGTCATAGTAGAAGCCGTTGTCAATGGCCGGGCCGATGGCCAGCTTGACCTGCGGATACAGGCGCTTGACGGCCTGCGCCATCACATGCGAGCAGGTGTGCCAATAGGTCTTGCGGTAGGCTTCATTTTCAAAGGTGTACAGGTTTTCTTCAGACATCACAATGCCCTCCTTCTTAATAAGGGGTAAAAAAACTCACCCCTGAACAGATTCGGGGGTGAGAGAGTATCCCACGGTTCCACCCTGCTTGCAGCGCGCTGCGCTGCCGCTCGTTGACGCGTTAACGGGCGTACCCGGCAGCTCCTGCGGCGCCCGCGCAGCGGCGCGACCGGTCAGAGCAGCGGCTCGGAAGTGGTTGCCCGGCGGCGGTCCGCAGGAGCTTGCACCAACCGCTCCCTCTCTGTCCGGCCCGAAGCCACCGTTTTTCTTCGTCAAAGCCTTTTCACGGGCTTACTATAGCACGTTTTTTTTCGCTTGTCAAATGCTTTTCGCTTGAAATTCAACCCTGCCGCGCCGCGGTCAGCGCATCCATATCGGTGCGCAGATTGGCGTCCGAGATCAGGTTGCGCGGGCAGACCGCCGCGCAGCGGCCGCAGGAGACGCATTTCGTGTAGTCGATGACAGCGAGGTTGCGAACCACATGGATGGCGTCGAAATCGCATTGCTTTTCGCACAGGTGGCAGCCCACGCAGCCCAGGTTGCAGACCTGACGGGTGTAGGCACCGCGCTGGTGATTGGAGCAGGCGATCACAATGTCCGAGTGGTAGGTCACGGGCGCAATCACGCTGCGCGGGCAGGCCTGCACGCATTGCATACAGCCGGTGCATTTTTCCGCGTCCACGCGCGCCACCCCATCGACAATATGGATGGCGTCAAATTTGCAGACCGTGGTGCAGGTGCCGAAGCCCAGACAGCCGTTGGGACAGGCCGAGGGGCCGTCGCCGCCGACCAGCATGGCCGCGCGGCAGTCTGCCAGACCGACGTAGCGGCCCTTTGCGGCGTGCTGTCCGCGGCATTTGACCATCGCAACGCGGCGCGCCTGCGTGGTGGCCTGCACCCCCATCACCTCGGACATGCGCTGCGCGGCAGCGCTGCCGCCCGCGGCGCAGAGGCCGATGGCGGCCTGACCTGCCAGCACTGCCTGCGCATAGGCCTGGCAGCCGGCGAAGCCGCAGCCGCCGCAGTTTGCGCCCGGCAGGGCATCTAGAAGCTGCGGCAGGCGCTCATCCGTTTTGACGGCGAAGATCCGGGAGGCAATCGCCAGCACCGCGCCGAACACAGCGCCCATGGCACCCAGCGCGAGCACCGCCCAGAGAAGCTTTGTCATGGCAGTTCCTCCCTCCTTTTAAAACACGCGGAAGCCGGAGAAGCCCATGAAGGACAGCGCCAGCAAACCGGCGGCAATCAGCGCCAGCGGGAAGCCCCGGAAGGCCTGCGGGCAGTCGCAGTCCTCCAGCCGTTGCCGCACGGAGGAGAACAGCAGAATCGCCAGCGTGAAGCCCAGTCCACCGGTGAAGCCGTAGACCACGGCCTCAAGGAAAGTGTAGCCCGGCGCGCCGGTAATCAGCGAGGTGTTCTGCACATTGAGCAGCGCCACACCCAGCACGGCGCAGTTGGTGGTAATCAGCGGCAGATAGATGCCAAGCGCCTGGTAGAGCGCGGGGACGGATTTTTGCAGGAACATCTCCACAAGCTGCACCAGCGTGGCGATGACCAGAATGAAGACGACCGTCTGCATATAGGTCAGCCCAAGCGGAACGAGCAGCAGCGCGTTCACGGCCCAGGTCGCGGCGGAGGCCAGCGCCATCACGAAGGTCACGGCAATGCCCATGCCCAGCGCGGTGTCCGATTTTTTCGACACGCCCATAAAGGGGCAGATGCCCATAAACTTGACGAGAATGAAATTCTCAGCCAGAATCGCGTTGAGCGAGATGGTAAAGAGGGAAAGCAGCGTGCTCATTGCCGGGCCTCCTCTCTGCGGCTGAGCCTGCGGTTGAGCCACTGGCTGAAGGCGATCAGGCAGCCCAGCGTCAGGAAGCCGCCCACCGGCAGAATCAGCAGCAGCGCCGGATACTGCGCAGGCAGGATCCGCACGCCCTCGGCGGACAGAACGCCCGCGCCGAAGGTGCCGCTGCCGAGCAGCTCACGCACGATGCACATGATGACCAGCGCCACGGTGTAGCCGATGCCCTGCGTCAGACCGTCCACGGCCGAGGCCAGCACCCCGTTTTTGGAGGCGAAGGCCTCCGCGCGGCCGAGCAGAATGCAGTTGACCACGATCAGCGGAATAAAGACGCCCAGGCTCTCCGACAGCGCGGGCAGAAAGGCCTTCAGCAGCAGATCGACCATCGTCACAAAGCCGGCGATGATGACAATGTAGGCGGCGATGCGAATCTGCGCCGGAATTACCCGCCGCAGCAGGGAAATGACCACGTTGGAGCAGATCAGAATCACAGTCACGGAAAGCCCCATGCCGAGGCCGTTAAAGAGCGTTGTGGTGATGGCCATGGTTGAGCACATGCCCAAAAGCTGGCTCAGCACCGGGTTGTTGGTCAGCAGACCCTCCCGGAGCTGCTTTTTGAAGCTCATCCCTGCACCTCCTTTGCATAATCCAGCGCAAGATTCACAGCCTCCGTGACCGCGCGGGAGGTCACGGTTGCGCCCGTCAGGGCGTCAATCTGGCCGCCGTCCTTTGTGACGGCCAGCGTGCCGCTCTTGCCGACAAACTGACTGCGGAAAGCCTCGCGCGTGCAGTTGGCGCCAAGCGAGGCGGTCTCCGCGTGCGAGATGATGCTCACGCCCGAGACGCTGCCGTCGGCCAGCACCCCGATCATCAGGTCGATGGGGCCGCCGAAGCCGTTTTTGCTCAGGCGCAGCACATAGCCGCCCGTCTCGGTCTGATAGACCTCGGTCAGCCCGGCCTGCTGCTGCGCCGGGGTCAGCGGCAGCGGCGTGTAGTCCTGCGCCGGCAGCACCGTCTGCATGGCGGCCAGCGCCTTTTCCGCAGTGTTGGCCGCGATGCGATCCTGCGTCAGCAGATTGACCAGCCCCAGCAGCCCCGCGACCAGCGCCGTGATGAGCAGCAGCGTGCCCGTCAGACGCAGAATGAATTTCCAGTCCTTCAAGGCCGCGTCGCCTCCCTTCGGGCCCGCTTTTTCTCTCCGAAGCGGCGGGGAACGCCGATGGCGTCGAAGAAGCCGATGCAGCAGTTCATAATCAGAATTGCGTAGCTCACGCCCTCGACATAAGAGCCGAAGTAGCGCAGCAGCAGCGTCAGCACGCCGCAGCCGATGCCGTAGGCAATCTGGCCGCCGTGCGTGACCGGCGAGGTGGTGTAGTCCGTGGCCATGAACAGCGCGCCCAGCAGCAGGCCGCCGGAAAGAAGCTGGCAGAGCATCCATTCCAGCCGTCCGTTTCCGCCCAGCGGGAACAGGAAGCACAGCAGCGCGAAGCTGCCCAGATAGGCCAGCGGAATGCGCAGCGAAATCACGCGCCGCAGCAGCAGGTATGCGCCGCCCAGCAGCAGCGCCAGAGCCGAGACCTCACCCAGCGAGCCGCCGATGCGCCCGAGAAAGAGGTCGGCAAGCGAGGCCTGCGGCAGTTGGCCGAGGGACAGCGCCTCCATCGGCGTGGCGCAGGTCAGACCGTCGAGGCTTTCCGGCAGGCGCAGCGCGCCGATGGCGCTGCCCGGGGCGACCCAGCGGCCGGACATCAGCGCGGGCCAACTGAACAGGAAGGCGCGCGCCGCCAGCGCCGGATTGACCAGATTCATACCGATGCCGCCAAAGAGCTGCTTGACGACCACAATGGCGAAGAAATCCGCCAGCAGAACAGTCCAGAAGGGGAGCGTGACCGGGCAGACGAAGGCGACGAGCATACCCGTGACCACGGCGGAGAGGTCGGTGATGGTGCAGTCCTTTTTCATCAGGCGCCGGTAGGCCCACTCGAAAAAGACGCAGCCGGCCACGGAGCAGAGCGTCAGCGTCAGCGCGCGCCAGCCGAAGAAGCAGACGGCTGCGACCAGCGCGGGCAGCAGGGCGATGCAGACATCGCGCATGAGGACAGCGGTGGAATTCCGGCTGTGCGCGTGCGGCGAGGAGGCGAGGGTCAGTGTCGGTGTGGTCTGTTTCATTTGGCTCCCTCCCTTGCGGCCTGCTCACGCAGCAGCTTTTTCCCCGTGCGGAAGCTCTGCACCAGCGCGATGCCCGCCGGACAGCCATAGGCGCAGCTTCCGCATTCGATGCAGTCCATCACATGGCGGCGGCTGAGCTGGGTCAAATCCTGCTTCAGCGCGGCGCGGTGGAGAAACAGCGGCATCAGATGCATCGGGCAGGCGTCCACGCATTTGCCGCAGCGGATGCAGTGTGGCGTGGCGACCTCATGCCGGTCGGCCTCGCTGTAGCAGGTCAGGGCGTTGTTGCCCTTGATCGTGGCGGCGCTGAGCGTGTGCTGCGTGATGCCCATCATCGGCCCGCCGACGAAAATTTTGTGGGGTGTGGAGGAAAAGCCGCCGGCCGCCTCCACCAGCTCGGAAAAGGGGGTGCCAATCGGCGCCAGCAGATTGCAGGGCTTGCTGATTGCGCGCCCGGTTACGGTCACAACGCGGCGCACCAGCGGCATACCCAGATAAATCGCGTCATAAATCGCCGCGCAGGTTGCGACGTTGAACACCGCGCAGCCCACGGCAGCGGGCAGACCGCCGGGCGGCACGCAGCGCCCCGTGACCGTCTGGATGAGCTGCTTCTCCGCGCCCTGGGGGTAGCGCACGCGCAGCGGCAGAAGCTGCACCGTCTGCGGCAGCCGCGCCGCCAGCGCAGCGATGGCCTGGGGCTTGTTCTTCTCCACGCCGATGACGGTGCGCGTGGGCTTGAGGATTCTGCAAATCAGTGCCAGCCCGCCGAGAACCCGCTCGGGGCTTTCGCGCATCAGGCGGTCGTCGGCTGTGATATAGGGCTCGCATTCCGCGCCGTTGACCAGAACGGTATCGACCTTCCCCAGACCGGAGGAAAGCTTCGCGGCGGTGGGGAAGCCGGCGCCGCCCATGCCGGTGATGCCCGCCTCACGAATGGCGGCGATCAGGGCGTCGGCGTCCATGCTTTCGGGATTTTCACAGGGGCGAAGGCTGGGGCAGAGGGTGTCGCGGCCGTCGCTGCGGATCACAACTGCCTGCACCTGATTGCCGGAGGGGTGCGGGCGTTCCTCCAGCGCGATCACCGTGCCGGAAACGGAGGCGTGAACCGGGGCGCAGAGCCCCTCGCGATCCCCGATCTTCTGCCCGACGGTCACGCGGTCACCGATGCGCACCAGCGGGGTGCAGGGTGCGCCGATGTGCTGTGACATGGAGATGCTGACCACTGTGGGATGGATGGGACGAATCGGTGACTCGCAGGAGAGCTCCTTGAAGCCACGGGGATGTACGCCGCCGAAAAAGGAGTGTGCCATCAGGGTATCACCTCATTTTTTCTGAATGTAAAAGCTGCTTTTTACGCGTCTGTCAACAGGGGTGGGCGCAGGGCGTCCAGCCCCGCGCAAAGGATGGGAATACTATATCATACCGGACAGAAAATTACCATCTGTTTTGTCCGGCCCGGTGACTTTTCTTTTCTGCGCTGCGGAAGAATTTACCGCTTGCATTTTCGCGCGCGGGCGGTATAATAAGACCCACAGACAAAGAAGTGTCGGCCTGAGACAGGCCACGCGACCTGACTCCGGCGTGCGGCAGAGCGCTTGCTCCTGCGGCGCGCCGTTTTTTTGCGCGCTTCAATAAAAAGCAGGAGCGGGAGACGCCGCACACCGCGCTCCCGTTCCTGCCTGCTTTGTTATACCAGTGTCAGCACAGCCTGGTAGACTGCATCCGCCCGCTCGAGCACCTGCTCGACCAGTGCGGCGCCGCGGCTGCGGTACTGCTCCGCCAGCGCGCGATCCTTCAGACTGCCGATGTTGATGAGTACATTGAGCCATGCGCCCTGCACCGCAGCGCGCAGCGAGAGCGCCGAAACGCCCAGGTCGCTGGCGGCGCTCGTGTTGAAGCGTCCCAGCAGCGAGGCCGTCAGTTCCACCGTCTCGGCGGCCAGCTCCATCATTTCAAAGGGGGTCTCCGTGCAGCCCACCAGCGCGCGCTGAATCGCCGCAGAGCGGGCGCTCTTTTCCTCGTCCGTGCTCTTGGGCATGGCATAGGCCGCGCTGACGACCAGGAAGGCCTCCGTGTCGCGATCCATCACGTCCAGGAAGCGCGCGCGCAGCGACTCGGCCTGCGCCTGCACCGCAAGCAGCGCCTCGCTCTGCTCGGCAAACTGCTTCTTGCCCGCCGTCAGCGTGCAGACCATCGCCGTCAGCGCCGCGCCGAGTGCGCCCTCGAGCGCTGCGGCAGAGCCGCCGCCGGGGGCCGGCGCGTCGGAGGCCAGCACGCGGGTGAATTCATTGACCTGTAATTCTGCTAATTTCATACCGGCACTCCTCTCATTCCAGACCGATCAGGTGGTATTCCATCGCCTGCTTGCGGGCGTCGAAGTTCTCCAGCTTGAGATAATACTCCGCGCAGTCAAGCAGCGCCTTGGCGGGCGTCAGACCCACCAGCTCCGAGCCGATGATCCGCACGCCGTAGCGGTCGGCCAGCGCGCGCACCATCTCGAAAACGTAGTAGATGGGCGTGCCCTCATAGTTGACCAGATTCATGGAGACCTGCGCGATGTTGCGCTCCTTGAGCATGACGCCGATGGCCTTGCAGTATTTGAAGCCGCCGTTTGCGCCGCGAATGGCGCGGGCGATGCGGTTGGCGACCTCCAGATCAGAGGTATCGAGGTTGATGTTGTAGGCGATCAGCGGCATCCGCGCGCCGATGGCGACGATGCCGGCGGTCGGATGGATTTTGCGCTCGCCGTAGTCCGGGGCCCACTCCGGCTGGAGCAGCTTCTCGGGCATCCCCTCGAACTGACCGCTGCGGCACTTGGCCAGATTGGTGCGGTGCGGTGCGCTGGCGGAATCCTCGTAGAGGAAGGAGGGCACGCGCAGCTCCTCCCAGATGCGCTGCGCCACGCGGCGGGACAGGGCGATGCATTCCTCCAGGGTGATGTCCATCGTCGGGATGAAGGGGATGACATCCGTCGCGCCCATGCGGGGGTGCTGCCCCTGATGGCGGGTCATGTCGATCAGCTCGGTGGCCTTCTGCGTCAGGCGGAAGGCCACCTCCTCAATGGCGGCGGGGCTGCCGACCATGGTAAAGACGCAGCGGTTGTGGTCGCCGTCGGACTGGATGTCCAGAACGGTGCAGCCGGGGACGCTGTTGGACACATCAACAAGTGCCTGATAGACCGCGGGGTCGCGCTCCTTACTGACGCTGAAATTCGGTACACATTCTACAAGCTTTGCCATAAATGATTGTTCCTCCTGTGAAGCATGATGTCAGGCACAGCAGCGGCCGCCCTTGATTACGGTGCGGACGAGGTTGCTGCCCATGCGGTAGCAGATGTAGTTCAGATCCTGCGCATTCCAGATCACCAGGTCGGCCTGCTTTCCCGGCTCGACGGAGCCGATGCACCCGGCCATGCCGATGGCCGCTGCGCCGTTGAGCGTGACGGCGGTCAGCACCTCCTCGGGGGTCAGGCGGTAGCGCAGGCAGCCCAGATTCATCACCAGTTGCAGATTCAGGCAGGGGCAGGAGCCGGGGTTGAAGTCCGTGGCCATTGCCACGGGCACACCGGTGGAGATCATCTCGCGCGCCGGTGCGAAGGCTGCGCCCAGATACACGCTCGTGGCCGGCAGCAGGCAGGCGATGGTGCCACCCTGTGCCATGGCCGCGATGCCCTCCGGCGGGCAGACGATCAGATGCTCGGCGGAGACTGCGCCCAGCTTACCTGCAAGCGTCGAGCCGCCGATGGCGTCGATCTCGTCGGCGTGAATCTTCGGCAGCAGGCCGTGCGCCTGCCCCGCGCGCAGAATACGGCGGCTCTCCTCAGGGGTAAAGACGCCGGTTTCGCAGAATACGTCGCAGAATTTTGCCAGACCCTCGCGCGCCACGGCGGGAATCATCTCCTCGCACAGCAGCCGCAGATAGCCCTCGCGGTCATCGCGGTATTCCGTCGGCAGGGCGTGCGCGCCCATGAAGGTGGGCACCAGCGTCACGGGCTGGCGCGCGTTCAGCGCGGCGATGGCGCGAAGCTGCTTCAGCTCGTCAGCGGTGTTGAGCCCGTAGCCGCTTTTGGCCTCGCAGGTGGTTGTGCCGAAGGCCAGCATTTCGCGCAGCGCCAGCGCTGCCTTCTGCGTCAGCTCCTCCTGCGTGGCGGCGCGGGTGGCTGTCACGGTGGAGAGAATGCCGCCGCCCTGCGCCAGAATGTCAAGATAGGGGACGCCGCGCAGCTTCAGCGCCAGCTCGTTCTGCCGCCAGCCGCCGAAAATCAGGTGGGTGTGCGCATCGACCAGGCCGGGCGTGACCAGGCAGCCCCCGGCGTCGAGGGTCTGCGCGTCATCCGGCAGCGTGACGGCGCCGGTGCCGACGGCGGCAATCCGTCCGTCCTCAACGCGCACCCAGGCGTCGCGCAGAAGCTGCACCTGCCCCTGGGCAGCGCCGCGCCGGGCGGTGTTGCCCAGGGGGGTGGCCAGAAGGCCGATGTTGTGAATCAGCAGGCGCTCCATCAGCCCTTCTCCTCCTGCACGGCGCGCAGCGTCCGGCTGACCAGCTCGCGGTCTGCGACGAAGGGCAGCGTGATGTGATCCTGACCGGCATAGAGGCGGTTATATTCGGCGGCGGTTTGCATGGCGTTCTCATTGGTTGCCCAGGCGCGGCGCGAAACGCCGACCATGGTGTCCCAGGGCATACTCATGCGCAGGATGGTATCCACGCGCTCCGAGCCGTCGAGCACCATGCCGAAGCCGCCGTTGATGGCCTTGCCGATGCCGGTGCCGCCACCGTTATGCAGCGCGATGAGGCTCATGCCGCGCGCGGCGTTGCCCGCGAAGCACTGCGTGGCCATGTCCGCCATGATATTCGAGCCGTCCTTGATGTTGGAGGTTTCGCGGAAGGGGGAGTCGGTGCCGCCGGTGTCGTGGTGGTCGCGGCCGAGCATGACGGGGCCGATCTCGCCGTTGCGTACCATCTCGTTGAATTTGAGGGCGATGCACATACGCCCAAGGGCATCCTGATAGAGGATGCGGCACTGCGTGCCGACAACCAGGCGGTTGGCCTTTGCGTCGCGCACCCAGACGTAGTTGTCATAATCCTGATAGCGGCGGTTATGCGCCAGAATGTATTCCGCGGCAGCGGCGTCGGTTTTGTCCAGGTCAGCGGGGTCGCGCGACAGGCAGCACCAGCGGAAGGGGCCATAGCCGAAGTCAAAGAGGCAGGGGCCGAGGATGTCCTCCACGTAGGAGGGGAAGACGAAGCCGTCGAGGTCATTCTCGCCGTTTTTGCAGACGGCGGTGACGCCTGCGTCATAAACCGCTTTGAGGAAGGAGTTGCCGTAGTCAAAGAAGTAGGTGCCGCGCGCGTGGAAGGCGCAGATGAGCTCATAGTGCCGGCGCAGGCTCCGGTCAACCAGCACGCGGAAGCCCTCCGGGTCGCGGTCGAGCATCTCGGTGCGCTGGGCGAAGCTCAGCCCCTGCGGGCAGTAGCCGCCGTCGTAGGGCA
>CAYXIN010000063.1:0-9997 GCA_964465395.1 uncultured Oscillospiraceae bacterium
AATTATTCAGTTATTATGCAAAAATGGATTCGAACGAACTGCCGCTTAGGAGGCGGACCCTCTATCCTGCTGAGGTACGAGGACATTTATGAAATTTTATCTATATCACCGCTTGCCTTTTGCTCTAAGGCAAGCGATTGAGTAACACCTTAGGAGGCGACCGCTCTATCCTGCTGAGCTACGGGCGCATATATTAGAAAAATGTGTATTCCGGGCTGAATATGACGAGTAACGGCTTTTATATACTGTTGTTATGATAACGCCTTCGTCTTGATTTGTCAAGGATCAAATATCGTCCTCGGCGCTCTGTGATGCCGCGCACCCGGTAGCAATACTCAGAATGTGCGCGGCATCACAGGCTGCTGCTCCTGCTGGGCAAAGAAAGCACGCGTTTGCGCCGCATTTCGCAGAATTTCGGCGCGCAGCGCCTCCAGTGAGGCAAACTGTCTCTCCTCGCGCAGCCAGTGAAACAGTGTGAGTGAAAGCTGCTGACCATATAAATCCCCCTCGTAATCCAGCAGCCATGGCTCAATTGTCACCCGGTGACCGCCGACGGTCGGACGGGAACCAATATTCACCACCGCCATCCGACGTACCCCGGCGCACTCAGCCATCGCCGCGTAGACGCCACAGCGCGGGAGAAGCACCCCTTCCGGCAGCGCAAGGTTCGCAGTCGGTATGCCGAGGGTCCTGCCAAGCTGTCGTCCATGAACAACCTGGCCGGTGAGCAGATGCCCATGCCCCAGCAATTGCACCGCCTCATCCATATTTCCCTCTGCAATCAGGGCGCGAATCCGCGTGGATGAGACAACCTGTCCATGCATACAAATCGCCGGGATGCAGTCGCAGCCAATATGCATCTGCTGGCAGAGCGCCGCCAGGCGTTGCGGTGTCCCCTCTCCACCGGCACCAAAGCGAAAATCATGACCACAGACCACATGCGCTGCGCCATAGGCTGCGACGACAGTCTCGCGAACAAAGCGCTCCCATGGCTGGGCCATGGTGCTGCGGTCGAAGTGGAGGGTAAACACGCTCTCAATGCCATATAGCTGACGCATCAGCGTCTCGCGGTCTGCCGCAGTGCCCAAAAGGGGCACTGCGGTACCATGAACCAGTGTGTCCGGGTGCGTGTCAAAGGTTAAGGCCGCTGCGGTCAGGCCAAGCGCATCGGCACGGCACCGCGTCTGCTGCAGCAGAGCGGCATGGCCCAGGTGCACACCGTCAAAAAAGCCAAGTGCAAGTACACAGGCCGCCATCTCAGGCCGTGAAGGTGTAACGGACAAAATTGCCCTTGCCATCGCCTGTCACGATCAGGATATCGCCGTCGGCTTTCTCGACGGTCTCCATGATCGGGAAGCGTCCCTCTGCCTTAACATAGGCCTCCGGGCTCTGCGTCTCGATCTCGCGGAACTCACGAATGGCATGGGCCTCACCGCCACAGGGATTGATGGTTTCAACCAGAACCTCATACTCGTTCATACTACTCTTCTCCTTAAAAAAGGCTTTTGACGGTGCGATATTTTCCTTCAGAAATCTCACCCAGGGCTAAAAATTCATGCTCCGAACCGTAAACGCGGTAGATTCCCGGGGGATGCGTGGTGGAAAAGGCTGCACCGTTGCGAACACATTTCTCCTGCGCGGCTGTCAATTGCAGAACAGGATGCGCAGAAAACAGGCTGTCCACCGGCAGAAGCAGCCGCTCTGCCTGTGGATCTGAGACAATCTGCTCCAACGGAATTGCGCACTCCTCCCGATAAGCGCCCGCCTGGACACGGCGCAGGGCTGCCATGCAGCCGCCGCAGCCAAGCGCCATGCCGATATCATGGCAGAGCGTGCGCACATAGGTGCCCTTGGAGCAATGCACCAGGAGCTTTGCCTCGCAGCCGCAGAGCTCCAGAAGCTCCAGCTTAAAAATGGTAATTCTGCGCGGCTTGCGCTCCACTTCTTTCCCGGCGCGGGCAAGCTCATAGAGCTTCCGTCCGCCCAGCTTGATGGCCGAATACATCGGCGGTATCTGCTCCTGCTCTCCGCAAAAGCGCGGCAGAACCGACAGAATCTGCGCCTGCGTCACCGCGACCGGACGCTCCTCCAGCGTGCGGCCGGTGCTATCCTGCGTATCGGTAATCCGGCCAAGGCGCAGTGTGGTCAGGTAGGTTTTGTCTGCATGCTCAAAGAATTCGACCGCACGGGTTGCGCGACCGACAAAAACCGGCAGAACGCCCGTTGCCATAGGATCCAGCGTACCGCCATGCCCAACGCGCTTTTCATGAAACACACCGCGCAGCTTTGCAACAACATCCTGCGAGGTCCAGTCAGCAGGCTTATCGACAATCAGAATGCCATTTGCCATCAGAGTTCCAAATCCTCTCGAATGACACGCAGGAAGGCAGTGCGCGCAGCATCCAGCCCACCAGCTACCGTTGCCCCCGCAGCAGCCGGGTGGCCGCCGCCGCCCAGTCTGGCGCAAATCGCGCTGGCGTCATAGTTCGGAGAGGTGCGAACCGAAAGCTTGCCCCCCTCGGCAACCTCACGCAGCATCGCGCTGATTTCAACACCGGCAATACGGCGTCCAAAGCCGGAGATGTCGTCGATGTCGTCCTCCGTCAGGCCCAATTCATCAATCATTTCATTGGTGACTGCGCTGACTGCAACCAGGCCATCATGGAAAAACTCTGTGGTTTCAGTCAGGCGCGCCTCCAGGCGCATTCTGGCCAGGCTGCGTGTCAGGAATACACTGCGGTTGATGGCATAGGTATCCGCGCCGCAGTCCTTGCAGTAGGCAGCCGTGCGGAGCGTATTTGCCGTAGTATTGCTGAAACGGAAGCAGCCCGTATCCGTAGTGACCGCCAGGTAGATGGCCTCTGCCATGGGCTTATCCACCGTGATGCCCAGCTCGCACAGCAGGCTCAGAATGATCTCGCCACAGGCCGCAGCCGTATCATCAACATAGCCGCTGAGGGCAAAGCCGGTATTGCTGGCGTGGTGATCGATCAGCAGCTCCGTGACGCACTCCGGCAGGTCATAGGGCAGCAGACTCTCCGAGGCAACGTCCACCGCGAGAATGCAGGCGTTGGAGGGCAGCACCTCACAGGTGAGGCCAAAGAGATAGGTGTCATATTTCTCCGTAAACTGCGGATTCTCCAGGATATATGCGGTCTTTCCCATCTGGCGCAGGCCGCGGCAAAGCGCCACCGCGCAGCCAATGGTGTCCCCATCGGGACGGCGATGGGTCAGAATCACATAGTTATCATTCAGGCGCAGAAAGGCTGCGACCTCACTGATTCGGATCTGCTTCATCTTCCGTATCCTCCCTCTGAATGTCCAGCTTGGACAGCAGCTCGAGAATATGCGCGCCGTGGGTGATGGAATCATCCGCCTGCCACTGCAACTCCGGCGTATAGCGCAGTTGCAGCGTGCGGCCAAGCTCCCGGCGCAGATAACCGGAGGAGGAGCGCAGCCCCGCCAGCGCTTCCTTTGTAAATTCCTTATCCAGCAGCGAAACATAGACCTTGGCATAGCGCAGGTCCGGTGTGGTCTCAACGCGGGTGACAGATAGCATCGTTTTGCTCACGCGGGGATCCTTCAGATTGCGGATTCCCGTGGCAAGCTCACGCTGAATCTCCTCATTGATTCGTCCAAGACGATTGGATGGCATAATCGTACCTCCTTTTCGAGAAAAATGCGGGAGAAGAAATCTCCCGCATCGTTGTGTTCAGTCAGCGGGGGATTTCCTCCATCACGAAGCACTCGAAGATATCATCTTCCTTGATATCATTGAACTTCTCAATGGACATGCCGCATTCATAGTTTGTGGCAACCTCCTTCACAGCGTCCTTGAAGCGCTGGAGCGAGCCGATGTTGCCCTCATAAATCACAATATTGTCGCGCAGCACGCGCACCTGCGCATCGCGGGTGACCTTACCATCCTGCACATAGCAGCCGGCAATGGTACCAATGGAAGAAACCTTATAGGTCTGCCGCACAACAGCGTGGCCGATCACTGCCTCGCGGAACTTCGGCGCAAGCATACCCTTCATTGCAGCCTCGATCTCATCGATCGCGTCATAGATCACGCGGTACATCCGCAGATCCACATTGGAGCGCTGTGCGGACGCCGCCGCTGCCGCATCCGGACGGACGTTGAAGCCCACCACGATGGCATTGGAGGTGGAGGCCAGCAGAATATCCGACTCATTGATTGCGCCGACCGCCGCATGGATGACACGAACGCGAACCTCCTCATTGCTCAGCTTCTCCAGGCTGGCCTTCACCGCCTCCGCAGAGCCCTGCACGTCGGCCTTGACAATGAGGTTCAGCTCCTTCATCTCGCCCTCCTGCATCTTCGCAAAGAGGTTATCCAGCGTCACCTTGGAGGAGAGCTTTGCCGCTGCGTCCTTCTCGGCCTGCTTGCGCTGCTCAACAAGCTGACGAGCCATACGCTCATCCGCGACTGCGTTGAAGGCATCGCCGGGAGCCGGAGTCTCCGCAAGGCCGGTGATCTCAACCGGCACGGAGGGGCCGGCCTCCGTAATCGCGCGTCCCTTGTCATCGGTCATCACACGAACACGGCCAACGGCAGTGCCTGCAATAATCAGGTCACTCTTATGCAGCGTGCCATTCTGCACCAGCAGCGTGGCAATCGGGCCGCGATTCTTATCCAAACGGGACTCAATCACAATACCTCTGGCCGCGCGGTTGGGATTTGCCTTCAGCTCAGCCAGCTCGGCGGTCATAATCACCGTCTCAAGCAGCTCATCGATGCCCATACCGGTCTTGGCAGAGATGCGGCAGACCTCGGTATCACCGCCCCACTCAGAGGGAACCAGCTCGTGCTCCGTAAGCTGTGTCAGGATGCGGTCCGGATTGGCGCCCGGCTTATCCATCTTATTGACCGCCACGATAATCGGAATGTTGGCAGCCTTGGCGTGGTTAATGGCCTCAATGGTTTGCGGCATAATGCCGTCATCCGCGGCAACGACCAGGATTGCAATATCCGTCGCCATTGCGCCGCGCGCGCGCATGGAGGTAAAGGCCGCGTGACCCGGCGTATCCAGGAAGGTGATGGGACTGCCGTTAATCTGCACCGTATAGGCACCGATATGCTGGGTAATGCCACCTGCCTCGCCGGAGGCAACGTTGGTCTTGCGCACAGCATCCAGAAGACTGGTCTTGCCATGGTCAACGTGACCCATAACGACCACAACCGGAGAGCGCGGGACAAGCTCCTCTGCGCTGTCCACATGGTCATCAATCAGGCGCTCCTCAATGGTGACCACAACCTCACGCTCGACCCTGCAGCCAAGCTCAGTGGCGACGAATTCCGCCGTATCAAAATCAATGGTCTGATTGATGGCGGCCATGATGCCATTGCGAATGAGCACCTTAATCAGCTCAGTCGCGGTCTTTTTCATACGGGAAGCCAGCTCACCAACCGTGATTTCATCCGGAATCTTCACGGTGAGCGGCGTCTTCTTGATAATCTCAAGCTGCAAACGGCGCATCTTTTCCTGCTCCTCGTTGCGGCGCTTGCTGCCCATGGGCGTCTTTTTATCCTTGCCCTTCTGCTTGTTCTTATTGCCGATTTTCTGCTTGCCGCCGGAGTAATTCTGAACCCGCTCGGAAACAAGCTCATCGACGCGGTCATCAAAGCGGTCAGCGTTGACCGTGACGGCCTTGGTGTCCACCACGCGGCGCTCACGCTTGCGCTGCTCCTGCTGCGGCTTAGCCTTTTCCGGCTGCGCCGGTGCGTTGGCTGCCGGTGCTGCGGCCGGGCTGGAGGGTGCGGCCTTTTTCTGCTCGGGGGCAGATGCTGCAGTTGCAGCAGTCTTCTCCGTCGGCTTCTTGGGTGTCGGCGCCACAGCATAAACCTCCGCAATGGAGCCGATCTGGTTGTGCTGCGTAATATGGTCAAAGACCACATTAAGCTGCTCCTCCGTCAAAACCTGCGTATTGCTCCGGGGCTTTTCAAAATATTTCCCTACGATCTCCGCAATCTCCTTTGGCGTGCGGCCAAAGTCTGCGGCGACCTCCTTGACTCGATATTTCACTAAACTCATAAAGCCACCTCCATGTTACTTTTTCCCATGTCGAACATTGTAGCGATGCGCCTTTTCCTCGGCGCGCCGCTGCTCCACGCGTTTGACGCGTACATCCAGCTCCTGCAGGAGCGCTGCATAACGCTCCGGTTCACCAAGTGTTTTCACAAATGCCTGCGCCAGGCGCACATCCGTGATTGCGCAAACCGCACAGCTTGTCGTGCCAAGCGCATCCCCCAGCTCATCCTTGGTAAAGGAGAGCGTCAGCATCGGCTGCGCTGTGCCGGCCACGGCACTCTTTGCGCGGCGCACGGTATGCGCCCCGGCATCGGCTGCCAGCAGCACCAGACGCGCTCTTGACGCTCTGGCCACCGCACTGACCTGCTCCTCGCCCAGCACAATGTTCCCGCCCTTGCGGGAAATAGACAAGAGGCCAAGACTACGATTCTGTTCCATGATTGGGGATCGCCTCCATTTCCAGTGTCAGTGCATCATAAATTTCCTGCGGAATTTCCGTGGCAAAGGCACGGGAGAGCGCTCTGGATCGAACAGCCCGCTTCAGGCAGGCTGGATTGGGGCAGAGATACGCGCCGCGCCCATTCGCCCTTCCGCCAGGATCCAGCGCAATCGCACCCTCGGGGCTGCGGACAACGCGAATCAGCTCGCGCTTTGGCTTCATCTCCCGGCAGCCCAGACATTGGCGCAGTGGAATTTTCTTCGACACGGCAGCACACCTCCTGAAAAAATGATGGATTATTCCTCGTCCGCTCTGGAGGCGGGCTTGATATCAATCTTGCAGCCGGTCAGACGGGCCGCAAGGCGGGCATTCTGACCCTCCTTGCCAATCGCAAGAGAGAGCTGATCGTCCGGGACAACCACGCGACAGGCGCGCAGCCCCGGAAGCTGCGTCACGGAAATAACGTCTGCCGGAGAGAGGGCCGAAGCAACAAAGGCGCAGACGTCCTCAGACCAGACGACAATATCCACCTTCTCGCCCTGGAGCTCATCCACAACGGTGCCAACACGCGCGCCGCGTGCACCGACGCAGGCGCCCACCGGATCCACATTTTCCTCGGCGGCGCAGACGGCCAGCTTGGTGCGCGAGCCGGGCTCACGGGCAATGGAGCGGATTTCCACGGCACCGGCGCTGATTTCCGGCACCTCCAGCTCAAACAGACGCTTAACCAGCGCCGGATGTGTGCGCGAAACGAGCACCTGCGGCCCGCGGTTGCTGCGGCGCACCTCCACCACATAAACGCGGATCAGATCGCCCTCTGCAAATTTCTCGCCGCGAACCTGCTCACCGGCCGCCAGCAGCGCATCCGTCCGGTCACTCCCCTGTCCGATGCGCACCGTGATATCGCCGTTGTCCGGCGCAATCCGCAGAACGGTACCGGTCAGGATTTCATGCTCCTTGGAGGAGAAGCTTTCAAAAATCATGCCGCGCTCGGCTTCACGGATACCCTGAATGATGACCTGCTTGGCCGTCTGCGCGGCAATGCGTCCAAAGGCCTGCGTTTTGATCTCCACATTGACCAGGTCGCCAAGCTGCGCGTTGCGCTCAATTTTGCGCGCCGCGTCGAGTGCAATTTCCGTCGCGGGGGTAATAACATCCTCCACGACCTCCTTCTGCACATACATATGCATGGCGTCCTCGCTCAGCTCCACGAACACATTCTCCGTGTAGCCGTCCTTATCCTTCTTATAGGCTGCGACAAGTGCCTGCGTAATTTTATCGACCATGTAATCTACGGGGATCCCGCGTTCCCTCTCCAGTTGACGCAGCGCCGCAAAAATTTCAGCGTTCATGTGCTCCTCCTTAGAATTCTACACGAAGCCGCACCAGCGCGACCTCTGATTTTTCGAATGTATAGGGTGTGCCGTTCATCTCAATGCTGACACGACCATCCTCATAGCCGGTGAGGATGCCAGGGAACTCCTTGCTGCCATTGCAGGGGCGGTAAAGCTTGACCAGCACCGGCTCATGCAGGAAGCGCTCAAAATCGGACGGACGCTTCAGCACACGCTCGAGTCCGGCAGAGCAGACCTCAAACTGATAGCTCTCCGGGATGGGATCCTTTTCATCCAGGATGGGATCCACCGCGCGGGAGACGGCCTCGCAGTCGTTGATATCCACGCCGCCCTCCTTATCCAGATACAGGCGCAGAATCCAGTCGCCGCCCTCGCGGACATACTCCACATCCCACAAAGAGCAGCCGTGTGCCTGGACGATTGGCTCGGCAAAGGCGCGAACCTGATCGGTTATTTTCATCGTTTTACCAGCCTCCTAAGCAGTTGCGCAAATCAAGAAGAAAGAGAGGGGCGAACCCCTCTCTTTAGTAATACCTACTATAGATTAGCTCCATTATAGCATTCTCATTCAGGAATTGCAAGTGTTTTCTGAAACTTTTCCAACTTTTTTATTTTGTCTGCACGAAAAAAAGTCCAAATCCGCACTTGTTCATCCCCTGCCTGCTGTGCTATAATAGGTTCAATGCTTTGGGGCGCTGAGATTCCGGCGCCCGAAATGGAGGACTCCTGATGAAATCTACCGTCCGTATACAGTTACCCGCACTGCTGCTGTGTATTATTGCGTCATGTCTCGGTTTCTTTCTGCGTCTGCAACAGCTTCACACAGAGCGCCGTGCAGACGGCACCGTCACAATGGGCAGCTTTGGTCTGGCGCTTCTGCTGCTTTGCGCTCTGTTCCTTCTGGCAATTCTCTGCCTGCTTCTGCTCTCGCGCAAGCGCCCGGGTGACAGCAGCGTTTTTTCCTCACACCCGGCCGCTGCAACCATCCGTCTGCTGGCCGCCCTGCTGCTCCTGCTCGGCAATCTGCTGCGCTGGGATACCTCGGCTCACCTGTCTGACCGTCTGCTGATTCTGCTGGGCATTGCCGCCGCTGTCTGCGTTGTGCTTTTTTCGCTGCGCTGCCTCAAGCGTCAAACGCCCTCTCCCCTGCTCTATATGCTTGTGGGTCTCTATCTTGCGCTGCATCTGATTCTCAGCTTCAAAAACTGGAACACCGATCCCGCCGTACAGGATTACTGCTACGCACTGATTGCAATTCTCTGCACAATGCTCTCCATGACGCAATTGGCCGGCTTTTGCTTTGGCCGCGGAAAGCCATGTCTGCCGCTGTTCTGGACACTCGGCAGTTTTCTGTTTTGCGCCATCTCTCTGGCTGACGGCGTAGCAGCGCGGGACACAGCCAGCCTTTGCATGTATGGCAGTCTCCTGCTGCTCTCCGCGCTGCATTCTGCGGAGCTGCTGCGCGCCGGGCGTCGCGATGCTTAACACACCCACCGACACTGCGGCACGCGCTCATGAAACAGCGCGCGCCGCAGTCCGCTTTCTGCCAGAATCGCAAAGCCGCTGACTGGAAACCACAAGAGCGTGTATGGTATGCAGATCTGCCCAAGCAGATTCAGCGGGGCGGCGGAATAGTCCCAGACATGCAGACGCAGCACCCGGTTGACCAGCATACCTGTCCAGAATTCCAGGAAGGTAACCAGCAGCGCGCCAATCGCCATCCGCGTCAGCAGCGGCAGTCCGCGTCCGATGCGCCCAACCAGCCAGAAGCACAGACCGCCCAGGAGGAACATGCTCCCATGCGTCCACTGCCGCCAGAGCAGCTCCAGCCCACAATAGAACAGTCCTCCGATATAAAAGATCACACATTCGCGCCACACGCGATAGCTCCATGTATTCGACATTCTGCGCTCCCCCTCATCCGTTATGTTCGGATTATAACCACCCGAGAGCACTTCCATACCGCGCTTGTTTGCCAGGCATGGTCGTCATTTCGAGGCGCTCGAAGAAAATAATCGGATTTTAAGAAAAAAGGGCTTGACAAATCCTCACTTATCCGCTATAATCAGCGTGCTGTCCGCGTGAGGGCGGAAACATGGCGGCATAGCTCAGTTGGTAGAGCATTCGGTTCATACCCGGAGTGTCATCTG
>CAYXIN010000064.1:0-9675 GCA_964465395.1 uncultured Oscillospiraceae bacterium
GGCGGCGGGCAAGAACCTTGCGGCCGTTGGCGGTAGCCATTCTCTTGCGGAATCCGTGAACCTTTGCGCGGTGACGCTTTCTGGGCTGATAGGTACGCAGCATTTTCGAGTACACCTCCTGTAAAAATATGCTCAACAGCTTTGGCCTTCCGGGGCCGAAGCCGCAGCGGACAAATGATTGCACAAAGTCATGCAGTAAACATTATATCGCAAAGAAGACCAGAAAGTCAACCGCTTTTTTTCATTTCATCAATTTTTTTCAAAAATTGTGCCCAAAACCGCCCCGCGCCACCAAATATGGGGTCTGCCGGGCGGATTTTGCGGGGCATATCCGGCCGCTGCTGCGCATATATCCTGCTAACGGAGGTGGACATCCCATGCTGCATCAATGCTCTGTGCGCCGGGCCTGCGTTCTTCTGCTGCTTGGCGCGCTGCTGTTTCGTCTGGCGGACGCGGCCTGCGGGCGCGCGCAGCCCGGCGGCGCTGCGCCGCAGGCGGTGGCGCAGACGGTTTCCTATCCTGCGCTGGCCTACACGCCCCCGCAGCGGCAGACGCCCCTGTTCTGCGCCGGGGATGCGCAGTGCCTTGAGGTGGAGAACAGCGCCGGGGCGGTCTTTGACGCGGCCGCGCTGCTGACGGCGGATTTGCAGCTCGACGGCGGGACGACGGACGCGCCGCGCGTGCTCATCGTCCATACCCATGCGACCGAGGCCTATGCCGGCAGCGCGGACTATCGCTCGACCGACACGGCGCAGAATGTTGTGCGCGTCGGGCAGGCGCTTGCGCAGGCCTTGCGCGCGCAGGGGATTGCCGCGCTGCACGACACCACGCTCAACGATCTGGAGGGCTACAGCGACGCCTATGAGCGCATAGAGACGCGCATCTGCGACTATCTGGCGCGCTGGCCTAGCATCCGGCTGGTGATCGATGTGCATCGCGACGCGGCGCAGAACAACGCCGGTGAGCAGGTCGCCCTCTGCGCGCAGGTGGATGGCGCGCGCACGGCCCGGCTGCTGCTGGTCATGGGGACGGAGCAGGGCGGCCTGCCCTATCCCGGCTGGCAGGACAACCTCGCCCTCGGGCTGAAGCTGCAATGCTTGGGCACGCGGGAGACGCCGGGGCTGTTCCGGGCGCTGACGCTGCGCAGTGCGCGCTACAACCAGCATTTGTGCGCCTATTCGCTGCTGCTGGAGGTCGGGGCGGCGGGGAACACGCTCGAGGAGGCGGTGCGCAGCGCGGAGCTGTTCGCGCAGCTTCTTGCCCGGCTGCTGAAGGGGGCTTAGAAAAAAGCAAAAGCCTGACGGCAGGCCGTCAGGCGGAAAAAATCCATATTTTGCTTACGCCATGGCGTTGAGCTTCACAGTCAGGCTGCTCTTCTTGCGGGCAGCGTTGTTCTTGTGAAGCAGACCCTTGTTCACGGCCTTGTCAACAGCGACAACGGCTGCTTTGTAGGCGACGGAAGCCTCCTCGCGGTTGCCGGAAGCAACGGCGACATCGAACTTCTTCAGGGTGGTCTTGAGGGCGGACTTGGCCATCTTGTTGTGCTCGTTGTTGACGCGGGAGCGGATGACGTCCTTCTTCACAGACTTGATGTTGGGCATGGATTGCACCTCCTCAAATGGTGATGATAGAAAAACTTGATTTAACCTCATGCAGAAATCTATTATAATGGGGAAGCATCATAAAATCAATACTTTTTTTACATTTTTCTGAAAATTTTTTCTTTCCCGCCGTGCTCAGGGGGCAGAAATGATGCCCGCAGCATACTTGAGCGTCAGAATCCGCAGCACGCTCTCGTCAATCCGCGTCTGTGTGAGCGTGCCCTCCTCAACGGCGCTGCGCACGGCCTGCACTGCCTCGTCCAGATCCGTCGGCAGCAGGATCATGTCGCAGCCGGCCTGAATCGCCAGCAGCGTGGCCTCGGCGCAGCCGTAAGCCTCCGTGATGGCGCCCATCTGATGCGAGTCGGTGATAATGACGCCGTTGTAGTCCAGCTCCTCACGCAGCAGACCGGTCACCACTGCGTAGGACAGGTCGCAGGGGGTGTTGTCGCCCACTACATTCGGCAGCGACATGTGCGACACCATTACCATGCCCGCGCCGGCCTCCAGACCCGCGCGGAAGGGCAGCAGCTCCGTCTGGCGCAGCTCCTCCAGCGTGCGCTCCGAGCGCGACAGCCCCAGGTGGGAGTCTGCCTCGGTGCTGCCGTGACCGGGGAAATGCTTGATGCAGGCAATCACGCCGCTGTCCTGCAGGCCGCCGGTCATTGCCGCGACCAGGTCGGAGGCGACGCCTGCGTCCGTGCTGAAGGAGCGGTCTCCGATCTCGGTGTTGTTGGCGTTGGTGACCACGTCGGCAACCGGTGCGAAGTCCACGTTGAAACCCGCCGCGCGCAGCTCCTGCCCCAGACGTGCACCCAGCTCACGCACGGCCTGCGCGTCTCCGGCTGCGCCATAGGTGGCCATGGGTGACAGCGCCGTGGTCAGGCCGACGCCGCTCAGACGGCTGACGCGGCCGCCCTCCTCATCCACGCCGATCAGGAGCGGGATGGCCGAGTAGCGCTGCGTGCCCTCCACCATGCTTTTCACCTGCTCGGCGCTGAGCACATTCTCCCCGAAATAGATGATGCCGCCCACCGGACAGGCTGCCAGCGCCTCCTGCGTTGCGGTTCCGGCCACGGTTGCGCCCGCGTAGCCTGTCAGGGTCGTGGGGGAGACGAAGAACATCTGGCAGATTTTCTCATCCAGTGTCATATTTTCCATCAGCGCCAGCGCCGCGACCTCATTGGGATCGGGGGGCTCCGGCGCGGGGGTGGATTCCGTCGGCGCCTCGCTGCTCATGCTGGGCGCCTCCGACTGCGTCTCGGAGGAGGATTCCGGCTCCTGCGATTCGCCGGGCTCCGACTCCAACGCCCAGCCGGTTTCCGAGGCGGGCACCTCGCTCTCCTGCCGGATGGCAAAGAGCAGGATCACTGCCATGATAACGGCTAAAATTGCCAAAAAAATACTGCCCACTTTTCCGCGTTTCATTCTCTGGCTCCTTCCTGCTGCGCCGGGTGTGGCCGGGCAGCGCGCGTACTTTGACTGTTTTCCTTATTATAGCACGTTCTACAGCGTTTGCAAAGGGGGGCAGCGGGATGGATTTCTTGACTTTTTCCCCAAAGGGGGATATACTATTCTTAATTCCTGGGCAATACGCCAGAAAAACAGCAGCGAGGAGCATTATGGCAAAAAAGCAAGCATACGGAAACGAAAGCATCAGCGCCCTCAAGGGTGCCGACCGCGTTCGCAAGCGCCCGGCGGTGATCTTTGGCTCAGACGATCTGACCGGCTGCCAGCATTCGGTCTTTGAGATTCTCTCCAACGCTATCGACGAGGCGCGCGAGGGACACGGCGACCTTATCATCGTCACCCGCTACGCAGACCACAGCGTTGAGGTCGAGGATTTCGGCCGGGGCTGCCCCGTGGACTGGAACGAGAAGGAGCAGCGCTATAATTGGGAGCTGGTCTTCTGCGAGATGTACGCCGGCGGTAAATATAACAACAACAGCGGCGATAACTATGAATATTCCCTCGGACTCAACGGCCTCGGCACCTGCGCCACGCAGTATGCCTCCGAGTTTTTTGATGCGCGCATCTATCGCGACGGCTTCCGCTACACGCTGCATTTTGAGCGCGGCGAGATCGTCGGCAAGCTCAACCGCGAGCCCGCCGACCGCAAAAAGACCGGCTCCTGCTTCCACTGGAAGCCGGATCTGGAGGTTTTCACGGATATCGACATCCCGCTGGAATACTATATGGATGTGCTCAAGCGGCAGGCCGTGGTCAATGCGGGCGTGACCTTCCGTCTGCGCAATCAGGTCGGCAGCAAATTTGAGACGACGGACTTCCGCTATGAGCAGGGTATTCTGGATTATGTCAACGAGCTGAGCGAGGGCAGCGCCTTCACCCTGCCGCAGTGCTGGGAGACGGAGCGCAGAGGCCGCGACCGCGCCGACAAGCCGGAATACAAGGTGAAGATTACCGCGGCGCTGTGCTTTTCGCGCAGCCTCAGCCGCCTGGAGTATTATCACAACTCCTCCTGGCTGGAGCATGGCGGCGCACCGGACAAGGCCGCGCGCAGCGCCTTTGTCTACGCTATCGACGCCTACCTCAAGCAGAGCGGGAAGTATACGAAAAATGAGTCCAAGATCACCTTTCAGGATGTGGCTGATTGCCTGATTCTGGTGACCAACTGCTTCTCCACGCAAACTTCCTATGAGAATCAGACCAAAAAATCCATCAACAATAAATTCATCCAGGAGGCCATGGCAGACTTTTTCCGCAGCCGCCTCCAGGTTTATTTCATCGAGAACAAGGCGGAGGCCGACCGGATTGCCGATCAGGTGTTGGTCAACAAGCGCAGCCGCGAGACGGCGGAGCGCGCCCGCATCACTGTGAAAAAGAAGCTCTCCGGCTCTCTGGATATCTCCAACCGCGTGCAGAAATTTGTGGATTGCCGCAGCCGCGACGCGGCGCGGCGCGAGCTCTATATCGTTGAGGGCGACAGCGCCATGGGCTCGGTCAAGCTTTCACGCGACGCCGAGTTCCAGGGCATCATGCCCGTGCGCGGCAAGATTCTCAACTGCCTGAAGGCGGACTACGGCCGCATTTTCAAGAGCGAGATTATCACCGACCTCCTGCGGGTCATGGGCTGCGGCGTGGAGGTGCGCGACCGCCACGTCAAGGATCTGGCCGCCTTCGATCTGGCCGCCCTGCGCTGGAATAAGATCGTCATCTGCACCGACGCGGATGTGGATGGCTTTCAGATTCGCGTGCTGATTCTGACCATGCTCTACCGCCTGGTGCCCACCCTCATTCATGAGGGCTATGTCTACATTGCTGAGTCGCCGCTTTTTGAGATCAACACGAAGGAGAAGACCTGGTTTGCCTACAGCGAGGCCGAGAAAGCGGAGATTCTCAAAGGCATCGGCAACCAGAAATACACGGTCGCCCGCTCGAAGGGCCTGGGCGAGAATGAGCCCGAGATGATGTGGATGACCACCATGAATCCGGCCACGCGCCGCCTGATTAAGGTTATGCCCGAGGACGCGGAGAAGACCGCGCTCTATTTTGACCTGCTGCAAGGCGATAACCTCGCCGGGCGCAAGGACTATATCGCGGAAAACGGCAGCCAGTATCTCGACCTGGCGGATCTCTCCTGACGCCGCAACGACAAGAACGAAGGATGCAAAACCATGGCCCGAAAGAAAAAGGAACCCGAACTTAACCGGAACATCGACACCACGCGGGTGGAGGGGCTGCGCGCCGAGATTCTCGAGCAGCCCATCACCGAAACGCTGACGGTGAACTATATGCCCTATGCAATGAGCGTGATTGTTTCGCGCGCCATTCCGGAGATCGACGGCTTCAAGCCCTCGCACCGCAAGCTGCTGTACACCATGTATAAGATGGGGCTGCTGACCGGCGGCCGCACCAAATCCGCCAACATCGTCGGCCAGACCATGCGGCTCAATCCGCATGGCGACGCGGCCATTTATGAGACGATGGTGCGCCTGTCGCGCGGCAATGAGGCGCTGCTGCTGCCCTTTGTCGATTCCAAGGGCAACTTCGGCAAGGTCTATTCCCGCGACATGGCCTATGCCGCCTCCCGCTACACGGAGGCCCGGCTGGAGCCGATCTGCCAGGAGATTTTCCGCGAGATCGACTGCGAGACCGTCGATTTTGTGGATAACTATGACAACACCATGAAGGAGCCCACGCTGCTGCCGACCGCCTTCCCCAATGTGCTGGCCTCGGCCAATATGGGCATTGCCGTCGGCATGGCCAGCAACATCTGCTCCTTCAATCTGCGGGAGCTCTGCGCGGCGACAGCCGCGTGGATTCGCAATCCCGACTGCGACCTGCTGGAGCTGATGCCCGCGCCGGATTTCTCCACCGGCGGTGAGCTGCTCTATGATCCGGCGGAGATGGCGGAGATTTACCGCACCGGGCGCGGCAGCATCCGCCTGCGTGCCCGCTGGCGCTATCTTGCGCAGGGAAATCTGATTGAGATTTATGAGATTCCCTATACCACGACGACCGAGGCCATCATCGACAAGGTCTCTGAGCTCATCAAGGCGGGCAAAATCCGCGAAATTGCGGATATGCGCGATGAAACCGACCTCTCCGGCCTGAAGCTGACGATTGACCTCAAGCGCGGCGTCGATCCGGAGAAGCTGATGCAGAAGCTTTTGCGCTGCACTCCGCTACAGGACAGCTTCGGCTGCAATTTCAATCTGCTCATTGGCGGGATGCCCCGCGTGATGGGTGTGCGCGAGATCATTGAGGAGTGGGTTGCCTGGCGCACGCAGTGCGTCCGCCGCCGCGTCTTTTTCCAGAAGCAGAAGAAGGCCGATAAGCTCCATCTGCTCAAAGGCCTGCGGCGCATCCTGCTGGACATCGACAAGGCCATCCGCATCATCCGCGAGACGGAGGCCGAGGCCGAGGTCGTGCCCAATCTGATGATCGGCTTCGGCATAGACAAGGCGCAGGCCGAGTTTGTCGCGGAGATTCGCCTGCGCAATATCAATCAGGAATATATCCTCAAACGCACGGCAGAGGTGAGCGCGCTGGAGACGGAGCTGGCGGAGCTGGAGGCGCTGCTTGGAAGTGAGCGCCGCCTCCGCGACCTGATCGTCAGTGAGCTGGAGGCGATTGCCGGGAAATATGGTCAGCCGCGCAAAACCGGCCTTGTCTCTGGCGCAGAGGCGGAGGCTCAGCCGGAGGAGGAACCCACGCCGGATTACCCCGTCACGGTATTCGTCTCGCGCGGCGGCTATTTCAAGAAGATCACGCCGCAATCCCTGCGCATGAGCGGTGAGCAGAAATTCAAGGAGGGCGACAGCCTGAGCCTCCGCGTGGAGACCAGCAACGCCGCCGAATTCATGGTCTTCACCGACCGCTGCCAGGTCTATAAGGCCCGCTGTGCGGAGTTTGAGGATGGCAAGGCCTCCCTCCTTGGCGACTATCTGCCGGCCCGCCTGGGCTTCGAGGAGGGGGAGAGCGTTGTGCAGGTCTGCTTCCCCGGCGACTACAGCGGGAGCCTGCTGTTCTTCTTTGAGAATGGCAAGGCCGCGCGCGTCGAGCTGAGCGCCTACCAGACCAGATCCAACCGCCGCCGTCTGACCGGCGCCTACAGCGACAAGAGCCCGCTCAGGGCGATTTTCCATCTGCGCGCGGAGCAGGAGCTTGCGCTCTACTCCACGGAGGGGCGCGTGCTGCTCTGCTCAACGGCGCAGCTTGCCCCCAAGACCACCCGCAGCACCCAGGGCGTCGCCGTCCTGACGCTCAAGCGCAAGGCGCTGCTTGACCGTGTGCTGCCGTTGGAGGAAACCGGGATCGTCAATGCCTCCCGCTACCGCACACGTACCCTCCCTGCCGCCGGAGCACTGCTCCGACCTGAGGATGCCGAAGAAAAACAAATGGAACTGGAGCTGTGATGCAAAATGACTATGAAGCTGACCTTCAAGGAGTGGAGCCGCAACATTCTCATGATCCTCTTTGGCAGTGCGATCATGGCGCTGGGCTTCGATATGTTTCTTGACCCGAACGGCATCAACTGCGGCGGCGTGGCGGGCATCTCCATGCTCATCCTGCATGGGCTGGATCTGCCCTGGCTGTCGCTGGGTATGCTGACCATTGTGTTCAACATCCCGCTGTTTCTGCTTGGCTTTCGCAAGATCGGCAGATACTTCTTCTTCACCTCGCTGCTTGGAATGCTGACCTCCTCCGTGCTTTATGACGTGCTGGAGCCGCTGGCGGTGGGGAATCTCGATCCGCTGCTTGCCGCGATTTTCGGCGGCGTGATGATCGGCGCGGGGCTTGGCATTGTCTTTCTGGCCGGCGCCTCCACCGGCGGCACCGACATCGTGGCGCGTCTGCTGAAGCTGAAATGGCGCAATTTCCCCCTGGGCAAGATTGTCCTGAGCATGGATATCTGCATCGCCATCGCGACCGGCATCGTCTTCCGCAGCCTGACCAACACGCTCTACAGCGTTGTGACGCTCTACCTGTCCTCCGTCGTGATGGACAAGGTGATCTACAGCATGGACTTTGCCAAGGTTGCGCTCATCGTTTCCGACCGCTATGAGCAGATTGCCGCCGCGATTGACGGGCGGCTTGCGCGTGGCGTGACGCTGCTGAACGGCCAGGGCTTCTACCGCCGCAAGGATAAGTACATTCTTCTCAGCGTGGTGCGCCAGCGCCAGCTTGCGCAGCTCAAGGCGCTGGTTTTTGAGCTGGATCCCGATGCCTTCATCGTCATGCAGGATGCGCGGCAGGTTTTGGGCGATGGCTTCAAGCGCTACGACCGCTTCGAGCTGTGAGCGGGCGCCGTCACCGGGCGCGGCAGCTTGGCTGCCTGCTGCTGAGCGGCTGCCTGCTGCTGAGCGGCTGCCGCACTGCGGACAGCTATCTCTCTCTCCGCCCGCATACGGAGCAGCCCACGGCGGCTGAGCCGCCCGAGGAGGGCAGCACCATCGTCACCAACCGCACGGAGCTGCGCGGCGCGGTGCTCTCCCTGATCCGAAGCTGGGTCGAGGATGGCATTCTGCTTGTGCGCGGCTATGAGGGCGATATCGATGCCGATCTTGCCGAGGCGCTGCGCTATGCCTGTCAGGAGGAACCCATCGGCGCCTACGCCGTGGACTATGCCGACGCCGAGCTGGAGGGCAGCGCGGCGCAGGGTGTGATTCATGTCCGCATTGTATTCCGCCGCTCTGCGGCGGAGATTGCCGCCATCGTCACCGTCAGCGACAGCGCCGCAGCCAGCGAAATGATCCTAGACGCGCTGGAAAATTATGAAACGGCCATCACGCTGCGCGTGCGCAGCTATCAGCCGCAGGCGCACAGCGCCATGCTCTATGCCTACTGCCTGGCGCATCCGGATCGCGTGGTGGCCATTCCCACAGTCACGGAGGCCGTCTATCCCGAGACGGGCGACACGCGCATCGTGGAGCTGCATTTTGACTATCCCGAAAGCCGCGACGAGCTGGCGCGGCGGCAGCAGACCCTCAACACCATTCTCCGCTCTGCGGCGACCTATGTCAGTCGCGGCGGCAGCGCGCAGGAGCGCCTGAGCCTGCTGCACCGCTTTCTGGTTCGGCGCTTTGTCTACACGATCTGCGCGCAGACGCCGCAGATGCCGGCCTACAGCCTTCTGTGCGAGGGCCAGGCGCACAGTCTCTCCTTCGCCATTGTGGTGCAGGCGCAGTGTCAGGCCGCCGGTGTGGATTGTATGCTGGTCACGGGAACGCGCAACGGGCTGCCGCATTACTGGAATCTGGTCTGGTTCGATGGGGTCTATTACCATCTGGATTTGCAGCGGGCGGTGGAGCAGGGAGAGATGGAGCTGCATCTTTTTGAGCAGACGGATGTGCTGACGCAGGAGGGCTATGTCTGGGACAAGACGGCCTATCCCGCCAATCCCGCGCCGGAGCCTGAGCCGACGCAGGAGAGCCCGCCCCCGTCCTCCGCCGAGAGCAGCCAGCCCGAGGAAACGGAGGAGCCAACCGAGCCGGAGGAAAGCCAGCCGGAATAAGTTTTCTGAGGCTCGAAAAAAGTACTTGACAAATGCAGAAATCGTGTGTATAATGATTTCTGCAAATGCGGGTGTAGCTCATCCGGTAGAGCGCCA